>JALNZD010000050.1 GCA_023229505.1 Bacteroidales bacterium
CACCTGTACAAAAATAGGTTCAACTATTATGGAAAGTATTTATAAGTATTTCAAATGATAACTGTCAGATATTAAGCAATATGATGCTATGTTGCTTTACATAATGATTTACTGTGCATAACCCAGCTTATGTAAAACTTTCCATAAGCTGGGCAGGAAAAATTATTTGTTTGCAGGTTCGCACGAAGGTGCCCAGCGAGCAGCCATTATGTATTCTTTCTTTGCTACCTGCAAAATCAACAACATCGAGCCGTTCGACTGGCTCACCAAAGTCCTCACCCGCATCCCGGATCACTCTATCCAACGCCTTGAAGAACTGCTTCCGCAGAATCTGAAATAAAAACCCCGGAAATAAAACTAATTTTGCGTTACGAGTCAAGACGCATCAGACCGAAGGGTTACATACAATCTTTAAATTACTGAAAAAATTTGTATCAGATATTTCATCTTGAAAGGATGGATGCCCCGTCTTTAGTTGAAAGGGCTCTTCTTTTAATCTTTTCTCAATCACAATTACACTGTCATAATAATGGATAGAATCAACAGTCTTTGTGAATGAATTTACTTTTAAGTTTCTTTGTTCCGAATGAAATGCATTCAAATAATCGATAAAATTTTTACTGTATTCTATATATGTATTCATTCTTTTATAGCCTCCACCATATTTTACCCTATATGAAGTATGTAAATCCTCACATAAGTAAACACCATCACTCTTTATATGACTGAATAATTCTTCATAACTTACTATTTGTTGAGTCATAGTATGTCCTCCATCATCTATTAGAATATCAATTGGAGGGATTAATTCTTTTATTTTTCTCAAAAACTTTCGGTCAGATTGGGACCCAATGAAGATTTCAATATTTTCTTCTTCAAGCTTTTTACATTTTGGATTTAAATCAATCCCATATATTCTTGCTTTTTTACCAAAATAGTCTTTCCACATTTGAAGACTTCCTCCATGAAAAACACCAATTTCAAGAATAACACTTTCTTTACCCCGGAATCGATTGAAATGGCGATCATAAATATCAAAATAATGATTCCATTTTTGGATCAATCTTTTATCATTGTTTTTAAAGTACTTTTCTAAATCAGACATTTGTTTTTCCATAATAAATCTTAATGAATTGCAAAGGATCACTTTGCGAAAGTATGAATTTCCTCCTTTAATAGGACGAATATGTTTTCCGATAATTTCCTAATAGTCTCGCCATGGTCATAAAAAGAGCCGTTTATAATAAAAGAAAAAGAATAATTTTGAATTATGAATCGATTACTAGTTAGTCCTTGCCGCAATTTGACAATATCAACCATCTGATAATGAATACATTTAAACCATTAGCATCTATTATAACCCCGACATACAATCATTCCACATACATCAGCGCCTGTATCGAATCTGTTTTAGCCCAGACATACGTTAACTGGGAGATGATCATCATTAACGATGGCAGTACAGACCAAACCCTGGAAATTGCCAGATCCTATTCTGAAAAAGATAAAAGGATTTTGCTTGCTGACCAGGAAAATGTAGGAATTTTCCGGATTGGCGAAACCTATAATAAAGCGCTAGCTCTTTCCAGGGGTGAATATGTCTTTATCCTTGAGGGTGATGATTTATGGGAACCCGAAAAACTTGAATTACAGATCAATGCTTTCCAAAATAATCCTGAAGTAATTCTTTGTTACGGCCGCGCAAAGGTAATTGGCTCTGATCCTAAACTTGTATTCAATACAATTCCTGAAACAGGCGTCCCGGATGAAATTTATTATAATAATGATCCTATCGGCAGCATTTTAAATGTTATTTTGTTTGAAGACAGGGTGCCTGCTTTAACTATTGGCGTTAAAAGGCAAATATTGGAAAAAATAGGGGGATTTAAACAGGGATTAGCATCTGTTGACCTGGATACACTTCTTGAACTTTCATTAATCGGGAAATTCCATTTTTTACCGAAAATTTTAGGAAGCTACAGAACTTATGCAAACCAGGTTACGAAGACTTATCCCGCGCTTATCCGGGAGAAATACTATCAGACTGTAATTAAATTTTTAGATGAGAAAGCAGGCCAGGAAAATATAAAGTGGTTTACAAGAAAAAATCAAATTCACAGTTATCATAAACGGTATCTGTCAATTGCCTATTCCAGGTCAGGCAGGTATAACCTGATCCGGAAAAAATTCAATGAGGCAAGACATGATTATTTGACTGCGATCAGAACCGGAAGCATTAATGAACCATTATGGGTCCTTCGGTCAATTACAGGAATTGTATTAAGCTTTTTCAAGACGGATGTCGAAGGACTTGCAAAATTCTTTGGTAAAAAGCATTATACGAAAGATTAATATCACCAAAACAGTTAAAGTTGGTATATTCGCCTCAAATGTTTAATTCGCTGAAATAGTGGGCATAATTCAAAAGCAGGCCATATCTGGAACAATATTCACTTTTGCGGGAGTTGCAATAGGGTTTGTTACTTCAGCATTAATATTTCCCAGGTTTTTATCCAGTTCCGAAATAGGCCTATTTGGCATTCTCCTTTCTTATTCACTGATTTTTGGTCAGTTTGCCACTTTAGGAACAGGAAGGATTAACATCATGTTATTTCCACAATATAAAAACAGGGAGAAATACCATTATGGCTTTTTCTTTATAGTCATTCTGATTTCCATTGTTGGGCTGATACTTGCCTTCATATCATTCACTTTCCTCAGAGACATCATAATCAACAACTCCAAAGAATCATCAGAATTATTCATCAGCTATATCAACTATCTTTATCCGCTGATTTTCTTCACTTTCCTTTATTTTCTCGCAGATTCATTCAACACGGCACTTTTTGATGCCCTGGGCGGTTTGATTCTTAAGGAATTTGTCCAACGCATTCTGATATTGCTTTTCATCCTGCCGTTTATCTTCAAAATGATATCATTTCATTCCTATGCTCAATTATTTGTTGTTGCTGTTTGTTTGCCTTCTGTGATACTTCCGGTGATACTTCTCAGGAAAAAGGAATTTCGCATTAAAGTTGTATTTGATAATAAAATCCGTGAAAACCGGAAGCTTTTTATCGACATTGGCATTTACGGGATTATTATTGGATTTACAGGTTTGATTGTTCTCAATATCGATAGGATCATGGTTGAACGGTTTTTGGGATTAAGTGCAACCGGTGTCTATACTACGATGGCTTATTTTGCCACCCTGGTATCCATTCCATCAAGGGCTCTTGCAAAAATCTCAGATCCAATCATTGCTCAGCACTGGAAAGAAAATGATCTTCACAATGTCAGGGAAAATTATTACCGCAGCAGCATAAATCAGTTTTTGATCGGGTGTCTCATCCTCGTCGGCATCTGGGGAAATATTGACAATATATTGACTATTCTGCCACCGGAATTCGCAACAGGCAAATATGTAATCTTGTTTATTGGGCTGGCATTTTTATCGGATATGTCAACAGGAACAAGCTCCTTTATTCTTGCCAACTCCGTTTATTATAAATACCAGGCTTATATTGTCCTGATACTGGTCGTATTAATAGTTATAACCAATTATTTGCTGATTCCTTTATGGGGATTACCCGGTGCCGCTTTAGCCACGCTGATATCCAAGATAATAAGCAATATGATGAGACATTTCCTTTTGTTTAAAAAATTCAATCTGCAACCATTTAATTCTCGCTTTCTATTAATCATCGGGATCAGCCTGTTTGCATACCTGATAGGTTATATAATTCCGGCGAAAAGCAATCTCTACCTCGATTTGATCCTCAGGAGTTCAGTAATTCTGATACTGTTTGTCTTACCTGTCATTATTTTCCGGCTTTCTCCGGAGACAAACCAGTATCTCTTAAAATTAAAAAAATGGATTCAGGAATAAATAAAAGGGATTGAATCTGAGGTTGAAAAATTTTCCTGTTTCTACCAGCACGACTGCCAGGTTGTCCCGTCAAATACTTTCAACCGGTGATCAGAGCTATCCATGTAAATATCGCCTTCAGCGGGGTTTTCAGGAGGAGTTGAACGGGGTTCGAGGCGCATAACATCATTTATATGGAGAGTCCTTTGCGGATCCTTGGTTCCAATGCCCAATCTGCCATCGCTGGTGAAACGGGCTGTTTCATGGATAGTTTGGCCATCATAAAATTCAAAATAAATCTTGCCAGGTAAGGATGTCCTAAAAATCAATCCTTTGCCTTCGTTCCATAATAATGCGGTCTGGCGCCATTCGTCACCATAAAGTGTATAATAATCTCCCCGGTGTTGAAGTGTTGTTCTCGAATCATCCCCTGAACTCAACTGCAGCCAAACCGTGGAAAAGTTATCGGTTGAATTATTCTTAAGCCAAAGAAAATTCCTCCCGGATTGGCCAACAGACTCTCCCTCAACCTGGACCACTGCTTCCGGGTTTTCGGTTCCCAATCCTATTTTTCCATCACCTGTAATTCTCATAAGCTCTGAAAACGATCTTCCGTCACGATCAGTCGTTTCAAAACTGATCCTTCCCTCAGGGTTTGTTCTTAAAATCAACCCGTTCCCGCTATTCCAAAGAGCTGATGTGCCTGCATATTTGCCTCCAAAGATGGAATATGAATCTGAATGGTGTGTCAGATCAGTGGAACTATTTCCATCACCCGATTTCAGTTTCACGTAAACACAGGAAAAACCGTCTGTTGAATTATTCTTAAGAAAAAGGAAATTCCTTCCATCTTCGTTATAGGATCTGCCTTCTATTTGAAGAGGCACCTCAGGATTTTCTGTTCCTATTCCTATTTTTCCATCTCCTGTTATTCTCATTATTTCAACCGGAATGGAATACTGACCCCCGTCATAGGTTTCGAAGATAAACTTGCTTTCCGGTCTTGTCCTGAAAAATAATCCCCGCCCGTCATTCCAAAGCTGGCTTGTCTCAGAATATTTCCCATCATACAGACTATATGACGCAGCGTGATGGGCAAGAAATGTTGACGAATTACCTGTTCCTGCATTCATCCAGAGAATCACTGCGGAATGACCGTCTGTCGCATTATTCCGAATCTGTAAAAACCTCCTGTTACTGGTATAAACAGAAGTACCTTCTATTTGAAGATTGGAAAAAGGTAAAGAAGTTCCAATTCCCACTTTGCCATCTGAAGTCACATTGAAATTATTCAGCCCAACCTGGAAAGTATTTGAAACCCGGCCATCTCCATTGACATTTAACATCCCACTCATGTCTAGACTGTATTGCGGATCGGCCTGATTTATCCCTACATTCCCTTCATCATAATAAATTCCTTCACCGGATTCTTTCCATTGTGACTTGATTGTATCGGAACCGGAACCTGACTTCTCCGCGTACAAAGCATATGGAACGGCCAGCAATTGCGAAGTGCCGAGCAATTGATAGTTCATCGCCCCTTGCATATCAATCTCCAATTGAATAAAATAATTATCCTCCCCCCAGGAAATCTGGGCAAACTCGCCCGCAACGACTAAGCCTCTTCCGATTTCAAGGTTGACAAGCCCCAGGGTATTGGTTATCACATCGTGGATTTCGCTGTAACTGACTTCGCCGTTAATATCTCCTCTTAAGAGCGAAATCCGCAGGCTGACCAATTGATTCGAAATAACGACACCCGTTGTATCCCTTATCACAGCTTGATACTTGAAAGCATGGGGAACCTGGCTACTGCAGATGAGGGAAACGCAAAGAAAAATGACCGGTAAAAGCGCTATCTTTTTCATTTTAAAAATATAAAGCTGGTTAATAACCTGTCCTGACAATTTTAAATGTTCGTTGCCTGCCATCGCTCACCCGGATGATCTTTAACAGCAATATCCCCTGGGAATATTCGACAAGATCTATCTTATCATGACTATCCGGATTAATGAGCTGGCTTAACAATACCTTACCCATCATATCACTCAGGATTAATCTGAAATTTTCCGTTTCCGATATGCCTGTCAGCTCGATCTGAATAAACCTGCAGGTGGGATTGGGAAAAATATTGGCCTGAAAAACAGGGTTCTCCTGTTCAGGTATTTCGAAAAATTTAAATATGGGTTGGTGGAATCCCTGGCTGATAGAGATATTGCCCGACTGGTAAGATTCTATGCTGCTTTCTCCCAGCGTCCAGGAGATTTCGGTGTTTTCCAAAATATATGTATCACCAGCAGAAGCAATGACATCATTTTGTATGGTTTGAGTGAATACCTTCTGGAATGGAAGGAAGAAAAGTGCAAAAACTAAAACCAGGATATTGAATTTCATTTCTAAAATATATTTAGAAACGAAGATACAAAATCCTGATTAAAAATAGAAATATTATTTAGTTTTTTTACTCCCTGGACTATTTCCGGACGAACTTAAAATCCTTCCCCAAATAATAGGCCGCATTCCCCAGTTTCTCTTCGATGCGGAGCAACTGGTTGTATTTGGCGATCCGTTCTGAGCGGCAGGCAGATCCTGTTTTGATCATGCCGGTATTTAATGCAACGGCAAGGTCGGCGATGGTAACATCTTCGGTTTCACCGGAACGATGGCTGATTACCGCGGTATAAGCATTGGTATAAGCCATGTTCACCGCATTGATGGTTTCCGTCAGGGTTCCGATCTGGTTAACTTTAATAAGGATTGAGTTAGCAACACCAGCGTTGATGCCACGCTGAAGCCGTTCCGTATTGGTTACAAAGAGATCATCTCCAACCAGTTGTATCTTTTTCCCGAGTTTATCCGTGACCAGTTTCCAGCCATCCCAATCGTCTTCTGCCATTCCGTCTTCTAAAGAAATGATCGGGTATTTTTTTACCCATCCGTCCCAAAAGTCAACCATCTGGCCCGGAGTCAGTTTTTCACCGGTTGATTTTTTAAGATGGTAAACATTTTCTTCCGTGATAAAATACTCGGAAGCGGCCGGGTCAAGGGCAATATAAATATCTTCACCGGCTTTGTACCCGGCTTTTTCAATAGCTTCCAAAATCACCTGGATAGCTTCTTCATTAGATCCGAGGTTTGGTGCGAATCCGCCTTCATCGCCCACGTTTGTGGAGTGTCCTTTCTTTTTAAGGACCCCTTTGAGCGTATGAAACACTTCTGCTCCCATCCTCAGTGCCTGACTGAAATTTTCGGCTCCTACCGGCATGATCATGAATTCCTGAAAGTCGATGCTGTTATCAGCATGTGAACCGCCGTTAAGGATGTTCATCATCGGGATTGGGAGGGTGTTTGCATTGACGCCACCGATATAGCGATAAAGATACTGGCCTGTTTCCGTGGCGCCTGCTTTGGCAGCAGCCAATGACACGCCAAGGATGGCATTTGCACCCAGGCGGCCTTTGTTAGGTGTTCCATCCAGATCGATCATCCGCTTATCGATGTCCCCCTGATCAGTTACCTGCATACCCACTATTTCTTCCTTAATCACATTATTCACATTATGAACGGCTTTAAGGACGCCTTTTCCAAGGTACTCTTTCTTATTGCCATCGCGTAATTCCACGGCTTCATGAACACCGGTAGAGGCGCCGGAAGGTATGGCAGCGCGTCCACTCATTCCTGATTCAGTAAACAGATCGACTTCTATGGTTGGATTGCCCCTGGAATCCAGTATCTGACGGGCATGGATATCTATTATTGCACTCATGCTTTTGTTTCTTCTTCGGCTTCAGCAACCGGGCCGGATTCTTCAATTATATCAGTGACTTCTTCGGCTTTTTCTTCTGGTGCCGGTGCTGGTGCAACAGGTTTCGCTTCTTTCTTAGCTGAGTCCTTTCCGGCTTTCACTTTACCGGCTGAAGCCACAACAGCATCTTCAGCGCCTTTCTTGCCTGCACCGCTTCTGCCTCCCCTGCGGGTACCTTTCGCTTTAACGGTTGCCTTTTCACCCAGCAAATTGAGGTTAAAGTCGACCAGCTCGATCATGGCCATTTCGGCATTGTCGCCCAACCGGGTTCCCAGTTTAATGATTCGTGTGTAACCACCGGGCCTCTCGGCCACTTTTAAAGAAATATCCCTGAAAAGTTCAGTGACGGCCTCTTTACTCTGCAAATAACTAAAGACCACCCTTCTGGAGTGTGTTGTGTCATCTTTGGAACGGGTAATGAGCGGTTCAACATAAACTCTGAGGGCTTTAGCCTTTGCAAGCGTTGTGGTGATCCGTTTATGCATGATAAGCGATGTTGCCATATTCGACAGCATAGCTCTCCGGTGAGGGCTTTTTCTACTCAGGTGATTAAATTTCTTTCCGTGTCTCATCGCAATTATTCCTTATCAAGTTTGTATTTTGTTACGTTCATTCCAAACTCGAGTCCTTTGGTTTTCACCAGGTCTTCCAGTTCGGTCAGGGACTTTTTACCAAAGTTCCTGAATTTCAGCAGATCATTCTTATTAAACTGCACCAGGTCGCCGAGGGTCTCTACGTCTGCCGCTTTAAGGCAATTCAGTGCCCTGACGCTGAGGTCCATATCAACGAGTTTGGTTTTCAGCAATTGCCTGATATGCAGTGAATTTTCATCAAATTCTTCCGCAACGGCTTTCTCCTCTGTATCAAGGGTGATCTTCTCATCTGAAAACAGCATGAAATGATGGATCAGTATTTTTGCTGCCTCTTTCAACGCTTCTTTTGGCTGGACCGATCCGTCGGTTTCGATCTCGATTGTAAGTTTTTCGTAATCGGTTTTTTGTTCGACGCGGTAGTTATCGATCTGGAATTTCACATTCCTGATGGGAGTATGAATAGAATCGATAAAAATAGTGCTTATGTCAGCGTTGAGTATTTTATTCTCTTCGCTTGGAACATATCCACGGCCTTTTTCAACATTGATTTCCATGGTCAGTTTGATCCCGGGATCGAGGTGGCAAATCTCAATTTCAGGATTCAGCACCTGGAATACCGATAGAAATTTATTAATATCACCTGCTCTGAACACATCCTGATCACCAATGACCACGGTAACTTTTTCACTGTTTTCCGTATCGATCTGGCGTTTGAACCTGACCTTCTTCAGGTTCAGGATAATTTCGGAGATATCTTCCACCACTCCTTTGACGGTAGAAAATTCGTGTGCCACGCTATCAATTTTAATGGAGGTAATGGCAAATCCCTCCAGTGACGACAGTAATATTCGTCTCAGGGCATTTCCAATGGTTACGCCAAAACCTGGCTCAAGAGGTCTGAATTCGAACACACCCTTTGACGCATCGGTTTCAACCATGATGACTTTTTCGGGTTTTTGAAATGCTAATACTGCCATATTTGTTTTATTATGGATTGAATGAAAAAGTTCAAGTGATTATTTGGAGTATAACTCAACGATGAGTTGCTCCCGGATATTTTCAGGAATTTCCTCCCTCGGGGGATAGTTCATGAATTTGCCCTGTTGCTTTTCCTGGTCCCAGTCGAGCCAGGAAAATTTATTGGACCGTGAGGCCAGTGCATCGGTTATCACTTCAAGTGATTTGGCTTTTTCCCTGACGCCGACCATATCACCCTCCTTAAGGGAGTAAGAAGGTATATTAGCCACTTCTCCATTTACAATAATATGGCGATGGGATACTAATTGCCGCGCGGCACGACGTGTCGGGGCAATTCCCAGGCGGTAGACCACATTGTCAAGGCGGGCTTCGATCAATTGAAGGAGAACTTCGCCAGTGATGCCTTTCTTTTTGGCTGCTTGTGCAAAAGTCTTTCTGAACTGGCGTTCCAGGATACCATAAGTATATTTGGCCTTCTGTTTTTCCTGAAGCTGGATTCCATACTCAGATTCTTTTTTCCTGCGGTGTGATGAGCCGTGGATGCCTGGCGGATAGGGTTTTTTATCCAATGCCCTGTCGGGTCCGAAAATCGGTTCCCTGAATCTTCTTGCGATCTTTGATTTAGGGCCTCTGTATCTTGCCATTTTTTATAATAAATTAAATTATTGCTTACAAATTCTGTTATACTCTTCTTCTTTTAGGCGGACGGCAGCCGTTGTGCGGCAGCGGGGTCACATCCTGGATTTCCGAGACTTCAATGCCCGCGGTATGGATAGTCCGGATGGCCGATTCACGCCCTGCCCCCGGGCCTTTCACATAAACCTTCACTTTTCTGAGCCCCTGGTCAAAAGCAACCTTGGAACACTCCTCGGCAGCCATTTGGGCGGCATAAGGTGTATTCTTCTTGGAGCCTTTGAAGCCCATTTTCCCGGCGGATGCCCAGGAGATAACCTGCCCGGTATTATTGGTGAGTGTTATGATAATGTTATTGAAAGAAGCGTGTATGTACGCCCTGCCCAAAGGGTCGACTTTAACGATCCTTTTCTTTGCTGCTCTGGTTGATTTAGCCATAATTCTGCAAAATTATTTTTAACCTTTAGGTGCTTTTTTCTTGTTTGCGACTGTCTTTTTCTTCCCTTTACGGGTACGGGCATTATTCTTGGTGCTTTGTCCGCGTGACGGCAAACCAAGACGGTGCCGGATACCACGGTAAGTACCAATGTCCATAAGACGTTTAATGTTCAATTGGATTTCGGAGCGAAGCGCACCTTCCACCTTAAACTCATTGTTAATGATGGTACGGATGTTGTTTTGCTCATCATCGGTCCAATCCTGGACCTTTTTGTTCCAGTCGACGCCGGCTTTTTCCAGGATTTTCTGGGCACTGCTGCGCCCAATACCATAGATGTAGGTCAGGCTGACCTCGCCGCGTTTGTTTTTAGGAATATCGACTCCTGCAATTCTGGCCATATGCTATTTTGAATTAATTGATTAACCTTGTCTTTGTTTCAGTTTAGGGTTCTTTTTATTAATAATATAAACTCTTCCCTTCCTCCTGACGATCTTGCAGTCGGCTGATCGCTTCTTTACTGATGCTCTGACTTTCATAACAGTCTGTTTAATTATTTGTATCTGTAAGTTATTCTTCCTTTAGTCAAATCGTATGGCGACATTTCAAGTTTTACTTTATCGCCTGGTAATATTTTAATGTAATGCATCCTCATTTTTCCGGAAATATGAGCTGTTATGGTATGCCCGTTTTCCAGTTCCACGCGAAACATGGCATTTCCTAACGATTCAATGACCGTTCCGTCTTGTTCTATAGAAGCCTGTTTAGCCATTTATTTCAAATTAGTTCAATACTACGGTTTGTAAGTTCTTCTTCGATGTATTGGAAAGATGAAAGGATTTCGGCCTTCACCGGTCCAACCGCAACAGTATGTTCATAATGTGCGGAAGGCATCCTGTCGGCTGTGCGAATTGTCCAGCCGTCACTTTCCTGTATGACATTTTTCACGCCGAGGTTGATCATCGGTTCAATTGCGATCACCATACCTTTCTTGAGCCTGATACCGGTCCCCCTCTTTCCATAATTCGGAACTTCAGGTTTTTCGTGCAGATTTCTTCCAACTCCATGTCCCACCAGGTCTCTCACCACACTGTAACCGTATTCCTCCACATAATTCTGAACCGCAAACCCGATATCTCCAACGCGTTTACCGTCTGTAGCCATTTCTATCCCCAGGTAAAGCGATTCTTTGGTTCGTTTCAGCAGTTGAAGCACTTCCGGCCGGATATTTCCAACCGGGAAGGTGTAAGCTGAATCGCCATAAAAACCGTTCATGATCACACCACAATCAACAGAAACAATATCACCCTCCATGAGTACTCTTTCTCCCGGGAAACCATGCACCACCTGCTCGTTCACTGAAATGCACAGGGTAAACGGAAACCCGTTATAGCCCTTAAATCCGGGAGATCCACCGTTGCTGAGGATAAAATCTTCCGCCAGTTTATCGAGGCTGATGGTTTTCACGCCCGGTGCAATCACCCTGGCTACCTCGGCCAATGTCTTTCCAACAAGTAAAGAACTTTCCCTTATTAACTCTATTTCTTCTTTCGACTTGAAATAGATCATTCTTACATATTATAAGCCGTACGTCCCTTGATTCTGCCTGTTTTGGTCAGACCATCATAATGACGCATCAGCAAATGACTTTCAATTTGTTGCAGGGTATCCAGCACAACTCCCACAAGGATGAGCAGCGATGTGCCCCCGAAAAATGAGGCAAACTGCGAGTTCACGCCCAGGTTGATGACCAGTGAAGGCATGATAGCGACAAACCCCAGGAAAATTGATCCCGGCAGGGTAATCCTCGACATAACGTTGTCGATGAATTCCGCCGTTCTCTTTCCCGGTTTGACTCCCGGAATAAATCCCCCGTTCTTCTTCATGTCTTCAGCCATCTGGTTCGGATTAACCGTGATAGCCGTATAAAAATAAGTAAACATGATAATCAGCAGGAAATAGACCATGTTGTACCATAATCCGTAAGGATTAGCAAATGCAGCTGCAAAGGCCGACATGCTTTCCGTATTGGCAAACCCGGCGATTGTAATAGGCAGGAACATGATTGCCTGCGCGAAGATGATCGGCATAACGCCTGCTGCATTAACTTTCAATGGTATATACTGACGAACACCTCCATATTGTTTGTTCCCGATGACCCGTTTGGCGTACTGGACAGGTATTCTTCGGGTCCCCTGAACCAAAAGGATTGTTGCCAGGATTATAAACACAAGTGCAACCAACTCAATGACGAAATAAACCAAACCTCCTCCCTTCATTTCCATACGGGCGACAAATTCACCTGCAAGGGCAAAAGGCAGACGGGCAATGATACCGATCATAATGATGAGGGAGATACCATTTCCGATCCCTTTATCAGTAATTTTTTCGCCGAGCCACATTACGAACATGGTTCCGGTTACCAGCATAACAATGGAAGAAAACCAGAAAAAGGCTGACGGTGAAATGGCATTGGGGTCGAATGGTGCGATAGCTTCCGGAGAAAGGTTCGCGATGATCACGCCACGGATGTAAGCCGGCGCCTGGAAGGCAGTGATTACCACAGTCAGGTAACGGGTCATCTGGTTGATCCTTTTCCGTCCGCTTTCACCCTCCCTTTGTAATTTCTGGAAGTAAGGTATGGCCATGCCCAGCAGCTGGATAACGATAGATGCCGAGATGTATGGCATGATCCCAAGGGCAAAAATAGAAGCATTGGAAAATGCTCCACCGGTGAACATGCTAAGAAGCCCTAAAAGCCCGCTTGAAGTCTTGCTTTGAAGCTGCTCCAGCATGTTAGGGTCTATTCCAGGCAGGACTATATAAGAACCAAGACGATATATAACGATGATCCCCAGGGTAAACAGGATTCTTTTCCGGAGATCCTCTATCTTATATATATTTCTTAAGGTATTGATTAATCTTTTCATCAGTGTCTTAAATTATTGATGCAACACCACCCTGAGCTTCGATCGCTTCTTTGGCTTTATCGGAGAAAGCGTGTGCTTTGACTTCCAATTTTGCAGTGACTTCCCCGCGCCCCAGTATCTTGACAAGGTCATTCTTACTAATCAGGCCGTTGGCGTACAAGATTTCAGGATCAACTACCGTAATATTCTTACTTTCAAACAGTTTCTGGAGTACATCTACATTAATGCCACGATACTCAATACGATTCCGGTTTTTAAATCCCCATTTCGGGACTCTTCTGTGAAGGGGCATTTGTCCTCCTTCAAAACCGATTTTCTGGCTGTATCCCGATCTCGACTTGGCACCTTTATGGCCACGGGTAGCAGTACCGCCTTTGCCGGAGCCTTGTCCGCGTCCTATACGCTTACTGGACTTTGTCGATCCTTTTGCCGGTTTAAGATTACTTAAATCCATCTTATATAAATATCTTATGATTATTAAATTTCTTCCACTTTTACCAGGTGCTCCACTTTTTTACACATGCCCAGAACCTGGGGTGTAGCTTCCAGTTCAACGCTATAGTGCATTCTTTTGAGCCCCAATGCTTCTAACGTGCGTTTTTGGCGGATAGTTTTGCCAATTCCGCTTCTTGTCTGGGTTATCCTAATCTTTTTCATAGTTATTATTCTTAAAGCATTAACCGTTGAAAACTTTATTCAGGGTCACACCGCGGAGTTGAGCGATCGTGCGGGCATCACGCATCTTCGAGAGGGCATTGATTGTTGCCTTCACCACGCTATGAGGGTTGGACGATCCTTTTGACTTGGCGAGCACATCCTTAATTCCGACGCTTTCAAAAACGGCACGCATGGCGCCTCCCGCAATCACACCGGTTCCGGGTGCTGCCGGCTTGATAAATACTTCTGCACCGCTGTATGTGCCGGTCTGGTCGTGAGGGACGGTTCCATTCAGCACCGGGACCTTAATCAGGTTCTTTTTGGCATCATCAATCCCTTTGGAAATCGCGGCAGTAACTTCTTTGGCTTTTCCAAGGCCATGGCCAACCACACCGTTTTCATTCCCTACCACCACGATGGCTGAAAAACTGAAAGTACGTCCACCTTTTGTCACTTTCGTCACGCGCTGGATACTCACCAGTCGGTCTTTAAATTCGATTTCGCTCGATTTAACTCTTTTTACGTTTGCGTTTGCCATAGTTCTTTAAAATTTTAATCCTCCTACGCGGGCTGCGTCAGCCAATGCCTTCACTCTTCCATGGTAAAGGTAACCATTACGATCGAATACAATGGTTTCAATACCATGTTCTTTAGCTCGTTCAGCTATGAGCTGGCCGACCATTTTTGCCTTTTCAACCTTGGTGCCTTTCTTTTCCAGAATGCCTTTTTCGTTAGATGAAGCAGCTATCATGGTCTGACCGGCCATGTCGTCGATAAGCTGGCAATAAATTTGCTTGCTGCTTCTGAAAACACTCAATCTGGGTCTTTCAGGAGTACCACTTATAACTTTCCGAATCCTGAGTTTGATTCTCAGTCGGCGGTGGTCTCTTTTATTATTTTTCTTAGCAGTTCTTAAATTCATGTTGAACCTCCGGATAATTAATTTAATGTTACTTTTCGGCAGCAGCCTTTCCGGCTTTTCTCCTGACTTCTTCACCCACAAAGCGGATCCCTTTGCCTTTGTATGGCTCAGGTTTCCTGAATGACCGGATTTTTGCGGCAACCTGGCCAATCAGCTGTTTATCACAAGAAGTCATGATGATAGTCGGGTTTTTACCACGTTCGTTCACAGTTTCCACTTTAATCTCGGGTGGCATTTCAATTACGATGTAATGTGAATAACCCAGCGTAAGCTCAAGCAGTTGCCCTGTAGCCTGGGCTTTATAACCAACGCCGATGAGTTCCTGCGTTGTTTTAAAGCCTTCCGATACGCCTTTTACCATATTGCTCAGCAATGAGCGATAGAGCCCGTGCATGGACCGGTGTTGTCTTTCATCGCTGGGTCTGGAAAGGGAGATATGCCCATTTTCCACCTCAACTTTAATTTCAGGGTTAACCTGTTGTTGAAGAGTTCCGTTCTTACCTTTGACGGTGACGATATTCTCTTTCGAAACACTAACCTGAACTCCCTCCGGGAGGCTTATCGGTAATTTTCCTATTCTTGACATGCTAAATCGTTTTAACTTACGTAGCAAATAACTTCTCCACCAATTTTCAATTTCCTGGCTGCCTTATCAGTCATCACACCATGGGAAGTTGAGATGATGGCTATCCCCAATCCATTCAGCACCCTGGGGATGCTTTCCGAGTCTGAATATTTACGGAGACCAGGTTTGCTTACCCTTATCATGTTACTGATAGCAGGTTGTTTTGTAACAGGGTGATATTTAAGGGCGATTTTAATCAGGCCAGGCCCGGTTTCTTCATCGAACTTATAATTCAGGATATAACCTTGCTCAAAAAGGATCTTGGTTAAATCCTTCTTAATGTTGGACGTAGGGATCTCCACGATCCTGTGGTTTGCCATCACGGCATTCCGGATGCGGGTCAAATAATCTGCAATCGGATCTGTCATTGCTCTTCTTTATTTAATATTTACCAACTTGCTTTTTTAACACCCGGAATAAGACCCTGGTTGGCCATTTCCCGGAAATTTATCCTGGATATTCCGAATTGACGGATATATCCTTTTGGCCTGCCGGTCAACTTACAACGATTGTGTAAGCGGATAGGCGAAGCGTTCTTGGGAAGTTTCTGCAAACCGATATAATCACCGGCTGCTTTTAAAGCGGCCCTTTTGGCTGCATACCTGTCAACCATCTTTTGTCGCTTGACCTCCCTGGCCTTCATTGATTCTTTTGCCATATCTTAAGCTATTATTTTTATTACTTTCTAAAGGGTATACCAAATTCTTTCAGCAGCGCATGGGCTTCTTTATCAGTACGGGCAGAAGTCACAAAGGTGATATCCATCCCGTTTATTTTACTGACTTTATCAAGATCGATCTCAGTGAAGATGATCTGTTCTGTAACACCAAATGTATAATTTCCACGGCCATCGAATCCTTTGTCACTGATGCCCCTGAAGTCGCGGACACGTGGAATGGCAATGGATATCAACCTGTCGAGAAATTCATACATCTGAACCCCGCGAAGGGTAACCCTGACACCAATCGGCATATCGCGACGCAACTTGAAGTTGGAGATGTCTTTCTTCGACTTGGTTGCCACGGCATGCTGTCCGGTTATATTTGACATTTCTTCAATACCAGTGTCGATAAGCTTTTTATCGACAATAGCGGAGCCCAATCCCTGGTTTACCGCGATTTTCTTGAGTCTTGGCACCTGCATGATGTTTTTGTAACTGAATTCTTTCATCAGCACAGGCACAATCTCATCCTGGTATTTCTGCTTAAGTCTCGGTGTGTATTTCATTACTTGATAACCTCCCCTGACTTTTTAGAATAACGGACCATTTTATTTGTCTTCACATCGATTTTACGGCCGATCCGGGTTGGTTTACCGCTTCCGTCAATCACTTTCAGGTTTGAAATGTGAATGGGGGCTTCCTTCTGGATGATCCCGCCTTTGGGTGTTTTGTTGGTCGGGCGCGCATGTTTTGAAACCATGTTCACGCCTTCCACAAGGATCTTTCTTTTCTCGATATCAACCATGAGTACCCGGCCTTGCTGGCCTTTTGAGTCTCCGGCAATAACCATCACGGTGTCACCCTTTTTAATATTCAATTTCCTACGCATGTTTTTAAATATTATAATACTTCAGGAGCCAATGAAACAATCTTCATATACTGCTTGTCCCTCAATTCCCTGGCAACGGGCCCGAAAATACGGGTTCCGATCATTTCGCCGGCAGGATTGAGCAACACACAGGCATTATCATCGAAACGGATATAAGATCCATCGTTCCGACGTATTTCTTTAGTCGTACGAACAACCACTGCTTTGATCACGGTACCTTTTTTAACAGTACCTGATGGTAAAGCATTTTTAACGGTTACGACGATCTTATCGCCGATGCTGGCATACCTTTTAGCTGTGCCCCCTAACACGCGGATGCAAAGAACTTCTTTTGCCCCGCTGTTATCTGCAACCGTCAGTCTGGATTCTTGCTGTATCATGGTTACTTAGCCTTTTCAATGATTTCTACTAATCTCCAACACTTATTTTTACTGATCGGCCTGGTTTCCATAATCTTGACCGTGTCGCCGATGCCGCATGCATTTTGCTCATCATGTGCGACCAGCTTGGTCGTTTTGCGGACAAATTTCCCGTATATGGGATGTTTGACCTTTCTTTCGATCTGGACCACGATGGATTTTTCCATCTTATTGCTGACGACCAGGCCAACACGTTCTTTTCTTAAATTTCTTTCCATAAGAACATTACTTATTTTTTCCAGCTTCAATTTCCCTTCTTTTGAGTTCGGTTAGCAGGCGTGCCACCGTACTCTTGTATTCTTTCATTTTATGAGGATTATCAAGAGGGGACACTGCATGTGCAAGTTTCATCTTGACGAGCTGTTTTCTTTCTTCCTCCAATCGCTCTTTCAGCTCTTCATTGGTCATTTCTAAGATCACTTTTTGTTTCATCACGCTTTAGATTGACTCTTCAACATAATCTCTTCTCACAATAAACTTAGTTGCCACCGGAAGTTTCTGGGCGGCAAGGCGCAAAGCTTCCTTTGCCACTTCCATCGGCACACCCTCCGCTTCAAACATGATCCTTCCGGGCGTCACCGGGGCCACAAAATATTCAGGCGCCCCCTTTCCTTTACCCATACGGACTTCAGCCGGTTTTTTAGTGATGGGCTTATCCGGGAAAATTCTGATCCAGATCTGGCCTTCACGTTTCATATGACGTGTAAGTGCCTGACGGGCTGCTTCAAGTTGCCGTCCTGTAATCCAACAGGTTTCCAATGATTTTATTCCGAAGGAGCCAAAAGCCAGCTGGTTTCCCCGCTGGGCAGTCCCCCTGGGGATCATCTTCTGTTGCTTCCTGTATTTCGTCTTTTTTGGCTGTAACATGATCTTGAAAATTTCAGTTTACTGATAATTAAGCAGATTATTATCTCCTTCTCCTCGGGCCTTTCCTTGGGGTCTGCTTTTTAGCCGTCTCCCCTGCCATGGGCACAATCTCCGGCTTACCATATATTTCACCCTTGCAGATCCAGACTTTTATTCCGATCCTGCCATAGGTTGTATGCGCTTCCGCCTTGGCATAGTCGATATCGGCACGAAGGGTATGAAGCGGCGTTCTTCCTTCTTTATAAAGTTCGTTACGGGCCATTTCCGCACCGGCCAGACGACCGGAGATCTGCACTTTAATACCTTCAGCTCCCATTCTCACTGTCGATGAGATAGCGGTCTTAATGGCTCTCCGGAATGATATCCTGCCTTCAATCTGTTTGGCAATGGCGCCTGCCACGATTACTGCATCAAGTTCGGGACGTTTTATCTCTGAAATGTTAATCTGGATTTCTTTCTTGGTCAGTTTCTTGAGCTCTTCTTTAAGCTTATCAACTTCCTGACCACCTTTCCCGATTATAATTCCCGGTCGTGCAGTGAAAATAGTGACCGTGACCAGCTTCAGGGTCCTTTCGATCACGATTTTGGAAATCCCTGCCTTTGACAAACGGGCGTTGAGGTAATTACGGATATGCTGATCTTCCACCAGTTTGGCGCTAAAATCTTTTCCACCATACCAGTTTGAATCCCATCCCCGGATGATTCCCAGCCTCAGGCCTATTGGATTTGTTTTTTGTCCCATTCAGTTAAAAATATTATGTTATCGATTAGCTTTCAGTTTCTTGTACACGACTTCCCAGTGTCAGGGTAACGTGATTGGATCTCTTGCGAACCCTGAATGCCCGTCCCTGAGGTGCCGGCTGAACCCTTTTGAGCATCCTGCCGCCATCTACCATGACCGTTTTAACATAAAGGTTGCTATCCTCAAGCTTGGTACCCTCATTTTTTACCTGCCAGTTGGCTATGGCAGAGAGGAGTAATTTCCTTAACCGGCCGGCAGCCTGTTGCGGAGAATGCTCCAGCATATGAAGTGCCATTTCCACTTTCTCTCCCCTTATCATTTCAGCGACCAGGCGCATTTTACGCGGTGAGGTCGGGCAATTCATCAATTTAGCCCCGAACTGGCTTTTTCGGGCCTCTTTGCTTTTTTCTGATCTTAGACGTTTACGTGCTCCCATGATCGTATATCTTTACTTTTTGCCTTTATCTTTACTCCCGGAGTGACCCCTGAAAATTCGGGTAGGGGCAAACTCACCCAGTTTATGGCCAACCATGTTCTCGGTTACATAAACCGGAATGAACTTATTTCCGTTATGAACGGCGATAGTCTGGCCCACAAAGTCCGGAGAGATCATCGATGCGCGTGACCATGTCTTGATAACGGTTTTTTTCTTGTTCTGCACCGCATCGAGAACTTTTTTCTCCAGTTTATAGTGGATGTAAGGACCTTTTTTCAGTGATCGTGCCATTCCTGTTCCTTTTTATTATTTAGTTTCTATTTTTTTCTTCTTTCAATGATGTACTTGTTGGAAGCCTTGGTCCTTGACCTTGTCTTCTGTCCCTTGGCGTACTTGCCTTTCCTTGACCGCGGGTGTCCACCGGAAGCTTTACCTTCACCGCCGCCCATCGGATGGTCGACCGGGTTCATAACAACTCCGCGAACCCTGGGACGGCGCCCCAGCCAGCGGTTTCTGCCTGCTTTACCGTGGCTTTCCAGGTTGTGGTCCGTATTGGAAACCATGCCGATCGTTGCCTTGCAGGTTTGAAGGATCATCCTGGTTTCACCGGAAGGCAATTTAATGATGGCATATTTCCCGTCACGTGATAGGAACTGGGCGTATGACCCGGCACTGCGCGCCATTTTTGCACCTTCACCAGGCCGCAACTCTATATTGTGAATGATCGTACCAAAAGGCACTTCACTCAGGTAAAGAGTATTCCCGATCTCTGGCGAGGTTCCTTTCCCGGATAAGACCTGCTGACCAAGTTTTAATCCATGCGGGGCGATGATATATCTCTTCTCCCCATCGATATAATGGAGCAAGGCGATACGTGCAGTCCGGTTCGGATCGTACTCTATCGAATTGACCGTAGCAGGAATGCCTTCTTTGTCGCGTTTCCAGTCAATCAAACGATAGCGCTGTTTATGACCGCCACCGATGTAACGCATAGACCTTCTGCCCTGGTTGTTCCGGCCGCCGGTGCTCTTGATAGGCTCCAGCAGGGACTTTTCCGGTGATCCCGTTGTAATGTCGTCAAACGAACTGATGACCTTGTAACGTTGACCCGGAGTTGTCGGTTTATACTTTTTTAAAGCCATTTATCTAGATATTGCTGTAAAAATCAATTGTTTCACCTTCAGCTAACGTAATGATCGCTTTTTTAAAATCAGCAGTACGTCCAAGTTGTACCCCCGAACGGGTGCCGCGTGATTTTATCTTGCCGTCATAATTCATGGTGTTGACCTCTTTTACCTGGACACCATATAATTGTTCTACTGCTTTTTTGATCTGTAGCTTGTTGGCCTTCTTTTGTACGAAAAAACCATACCGGTTCATTTTTTCACCGGTTGCGGTCATTTTTTCGGATATGATCGGCTTCAGAATGATTTCCATGTCCTTCAGCTTATATTGTTACTTCCCTAAAATTTCTTCAATAATCGGCACGGAGCTTTCAGCTATCAGCAGGTTGTTGGCGTTGAGGATGTCATAAGTATTGAGCATCTCAGCGCGGGTCACCTTAGTTTTCTTCAGGTTGCGTGAGGATAGAACAAGATTATTGTCCGTATCGGGCATCACCAGTAGCGTTTTTTTATCTGAAAGATTCAGGCTCTTGAGCAAAGCAGTGAAATTTTTTGTTTTGGCTTCTTCAAACTTAAAATCTTCCAGGATCATGATATTGTTTTCCTGTGCCTTATAAGTTAATGCTGATTTACGGGCCAGCTTCCTGAGCTTCTTATTCAGCTTGAATTCATAGTCCCTCGGGCGTGGTCCAAAAACTCTGCCGCCTCCTCTGAACAGAGGTGAGTTGATATCCCCTGCACGCGCCGTACCGGTACCTTTTTGCCGTTTAATCTTTCGTGTACTTCCGGATAATTCGCAGCGTTCTTTGGCTTTGCTGGTACCCTGGCGCTGGTTAGCCAGAATTAATTTAACATCAAGCCAGATAGCGTGATCATTCGGTGTGATGCCAAAGATCTCATCGCTCAGCGTGACCTTTTTTGCGGTCTTATCGCCACTAATTTTATAAACTTCTAGCTCCATCTTTCTATAATTACATATGAACCTTTAGCACCCGGTACAGCACCTTTAACAAGGATGAGGTTCTTTTCCGGGATGATTTTCAACACCTGAAGGTTGATCAGTTTAACGCGATGGTCTCCCATCTGTCCGGCCATCCGCATACCTTTAAAAACGCGTGAAGGATAAGATGAAGCCCCGATTGATCCCGGCGCCCTCAGCCGGTTGTGCTGGCCATGGGTAGAGTCACCAACACCACTGAAATTGTGCCTGTTGACTACGCCCTGAAATCCTTTTCCCTTGCTCGTCCCCACAACATCAACATATTCCCCTTCTTCAAAAACATCCACATACAAAATATCACCGAATTTCTTTGTGTGACCAACTTCAAATCTGGTAAATTCCCTGGTAATCCGCTTGGGAGCAGCCCCGGCCTTAGCAAAATGTCCTTTTAAAGGTTTATTTATATGCTTAGGCTTGGCATCATCAAAAGCAAGCTGGATGGCTTCGTAACCATCAACCTCCTTGATCCGGACCTGGGTTACCACACATGGCCCGGCTTGTATGACCGTACAGGGAATATTCTTCCCGTTCGCATCAAAAATGCTGGTCATACCTATTTTTTTTCCAATTAATCCTGACATGTCTTAATTTTTTATCTGTTCAAAACGTAAACCGGCCTCAAACTTTGATCTCAACTTCCACGCCGCTGGGTAATTCCAGTTTCATCAGCGCATCAATGGTTTTGGAAGTGGTGCTGTAAATGTCAAGCAACCGCTTATAGGTCGACAGTTCAAACTGCTCCCTTGATTTCTTATTAACAAATGTTGATCGGTTTACCGTGAAAATCTTTTTGTCGGTGGGCAGTGGAATAGGTCCGCTGACAATGGCTCCCGTCGACTTAACGGTTTTCACGATCTTTTCGGCCGACTTGTCGACCAGGTTGTGATCGTAAGATTTCAGTTTTATGCGAATCTTCTGGCTCACGTTATTTTGATTTAAATTATTTTATGACGTATCCTTTAATCTTATATAAAATCTCATCTACCAATTCCTTTGGGACTTCCTGGTAATGAGAAAATTCCATATTTCCTGAAGCTCTTCCGGAAGTGACAGTCCTCAGCGCGGTAACATATCCGAATAATTCAGAAAGGGGCGCTTTGGCGTAAACCATCTGGAAACCAAGCAAGGCGGAAACATCCTCGATATGTCCCCTTCTTTTGTTGATATCACTGGCCACATCTCCGACATATTCCTCCGGGGTGGTGATGGTCAGCTTCATAATGGGTTCAAGTAAAGAGGTCCGTGCAAGACGGCTTGCATTCCTGAAAGCCTGGGCTGCAGCAATCTCAAATGACAATGCATCGGAATCCACCGGATGCGTCGCCCCGTCAAGAAGCCTCACCTTAAGACTGATGAGTGGAAAACCTGCCAGGATTCCGTTCATCATTGAAGATTTGAAGCCTTTCTCAACCGCATTGATATATTCTTTTGGGATAACTCCTCCCCTGGTTTCATCAATAAACTGAAGGCCCTTAATGCCGTCATCGGCAGGGCCCATGGTGATGGTCATATCGGCGAATTTGCCTCTGCCACCTGTCTGTTTCTTATAAACTTCCCGGTATTCAATTTCAGCTAAAATAGCTTCGCGGTAGGAAACCTGCGGCCGGCCCTGGTTTATTTCAATCCCATATTCCCTTCTCAGCCTGTCGGTGATGATTTCAAGGTGAAGTTCACCCATGCCGCGGATGATGGTCTGCCCGGTTTCACTATCATAATGGACATCAAAAGTCGGGTCTTCCTCAGCAAGTTTCCGCAGAGCCAGGTTCATTCTTTCCATGTCGTCCTGGGTTTTTGGCTCAACGGCGACATTAATGACCGGTTCCGGGAAATCAATATTTTCAAGCACGATGGGATGCTGCAAATCGGTCAGGGTGTCACCTGTCCGGATTTCTTTGAATCCAACTGCCACGCCAATATCCCCTGCTTCGATTTTCTGAAGGGGAATTCTTTTATTGGCGTGCATCTGCAGGATTCGTGCCAACCGCTCCCGTTTGTTGGTATTAACATTCAGCACAACGCTGCCCTCTGCGATCTGGCCGGAATACACCCTGAAAAAAGCAATTTTGCCCACAAAGGCGTCAATTGCGATTTTGAAAGCAAGGGCTGAAAAAGGTTCATTTTCATCCGCATGCCTGGTTTCCGTTTTATTGGTGAACGGATTGATGCCTTCAACAGGCGGGACATCCATCGGGCAGGGGAGATATAGAATGATCGCGTCGATCAGTTTCTGAACGCCTTTGTTATGGAAAGATGAACCACATAAGACCGGCACAATGCGACCTTCAAGGGTGGCTTTCCGCAAAGCGGCAATAATATCTTCAGGAGTGATGGAATCATGGTTAACCAGGAATTTCTCCAGCAGTTCTTCACTTTCCTCCGCGGCACCTTCGATGAGCTTCATCCGGTATTCTTCCACCATCGCGGTCATATCCTCCGGGATCCCGGTTTCAAAGTATTCCTGTCCATAAGCTGCATCATCCCATGTATAGGCTTTGTTTTCAACAAGGTCGACCACGCCGGTGAATGTATCTTCCACGCCGATGGGCAGCTGGATGGGTACCGGGTTCGCCTTCAGTTTGCCTTTTATCTGCTGAAGCACACGGAAGAAGTCGGCGCCTGAACGGTCCATCTTGTTCACGTAGGCTATCCTGGGGATATGGTATCTGGCAGCCTGGCGCCATACGGTTTCCGACTGGGGTTCAACCCCTCCGACCGCACAGAAAATTCCAATGGCTCCATCTAAAACCCTGAGCGAACGTTCCACCTCGACGGTGAAATCAACATGCCCGGGGGTATCTATAATGTTGATCTTGTATTGTTCCCCGGCTAATTTCCAGAAGACGGTCGTGGCGGCTGATGTGATGGTGATCCCTCTTTCCTGCTCCTGGACCATCCAGTCCATTGTGGCAGTGCCATCATCTACTTCGCCGATCTTGTAATTGATGCCGGTGTAGTACAATATGCGCTCCGTCGTCGTGGTCTTACCCGCGTCGATGTGCGCCATGATGCCGATATTCCTGGTATGTATCAACCTGTCGGACATATTGTACTACTCTTTTCTCTTTTTAGTTAAAACCTGAAATGGGAGAAAGCCTTGTTGGCTTCGGCCATCCGGTGCATATCTTCCTTCTTCTTGAAAGCGGAGCCTTCTTCTTTATAGGCTGAAAGGATCTCGCCGGCCAGCTTTTCCTGCATCGATTTCTCGTGGCGCGTGCGGGCGTATTTGACCATATTTTTCATACCTATAGACTGTTTTCTTCCCGGCCTTATCTCTGAAGGGATCTGGAATGTAGCACCTCCGACACGGCGGCTTCTGACTTCCACCGAAGGTGTGACATTGGCCAGGGCCTTCTTCCAGACTTCAAGACCGTCTTCCTTGCTGCGCTGGGTAACCAGTTCAATGGCTTCGTAAAAGATATCGAAGGCACTGTTCTTTTTCCCCTGCAACATGATATTGTTGACAAACTTGGTCACCATCAGGTCGCCAAATTTTGGGTCCGGGACGATGGTTCTCGATTTTGATTTGCCTTTTCTCATGAGTTATTTAATAATGTATAATTACTTCTTGGGTCTTTTTGTTCCATACTTTGATCTCCGCTGTTGCCTTCCGTCGACGCCTGAAGTATCAAGTGCGCCGCGGATGATATGATAACGTACACCAGGGAGGTCTTTTACCCTGCCGCCCCTGATCAGTACGATGCTGTGTTCCTGCAGGTTATGACCTTCACCGGGGATGTAGGAGTTCACTTCCTTGCCGTTGGTCAGACGAACCCTGGCCACTTTTCGCATGGCTGAATTCGGTTTCTTCGGCGTAGTGGTGTAAACCCTCACACAGACTCCGCGCCTTTGCGGGCAGGAATCCAATGCCGGAGATTTGCTCTTATCAATCAGTTTAGAACGTCCTTTTCTGACAAGCTGTTGAATCGTTGGCATACGATACTGTTTAATTTATGTTATTCAAAGTTGATCCGTTGTTAATGATCTGGAGATCAAACCAGACCAAACCGTTTCTCAGGAAATCTTCAGGAATATATACAAGGTGGGCTCTTTTTGAGACCAAACTTATCTTAGGAAGATTAAGTCTGGGGCCTATAGTGTCTCACCTTGTCAGGTCCCTAAGTCCCTCTGAACAAGTCAGAAGTGCTACCCTTTAAAATCGGGCTGCAAAGGTAAAAATAGTTTCTTTAAAAACAAATGTTTCTAAAAATAAATTTTCATGAATAAATGGAAAATCGTCCATCGTCCATGCAAAATCGTCCATAATCTTGCTTTTCCTTCCCAATTACATTATCTTTATCCAGCCATTTCTACATTTAGATTATTAACCTTTAAACCATTGATTATGAAAACACTTACTCCACCCCGCGGGATTTTAGCCATTTTGATGATTACGATTAGTTGTTTCTTCTCCTTGCCTATGCAGGCGCAAACCATCCAGATCGACAGTTTATTCACTTCAGACGGCGAGATTTTTCCTTTCGGAGAGAATGATACTATTTATGGATTATCCATTTCCGGCTCAGTCACGCTGTCAAGCGACACGAGCCTGGTCAGGGTGATATTGACCGATAATTCAGGAAATGAGTGGATGGTGTTTGAGGTTTATCCATTTATTTCACCACGATGGGAGTTTGAAATTACAGAAGCATCTGATGAAACCATGTTCAGGCGGATTATTAATCCGGGTTCTGTGAAAATACAAATTATTAATGCGTCAATAGAGCTGGATAGCGCTATCCTTCAAAACAGGTACAGAGAAAACCTTGAAATTCTTCAAGAAAACTTTAAGAATACGATCGAATTACATAAAGTGGATTCACTTAATCATGTAATCGAATCGAACCAAATGTTATGGTTTGCCAACAGGAATCCGATTTCAGATTTATCTTACAATGATAAAGTAACCAGATTTGGTGAAAAATATAACTTATTAGGGTTGGACTATTATACAGGCGGAATTTATGATGGAAGACCAGGAGTTGATGGTCCGGCAGATGGTTCTGAACTTGTGGACTCATTTGATTGGCGAAACAGGCATGGGGCAAATGATCCCTCAAAATCTGCATTCTATTATAATAATGGTCCTAATACAAGCGGGTGGTTAACGGCTATTGAGGATCAATCAGAAATACCCATTTGTGATGGATTATGTTACATTTATGGGCCGCTGGCTGCAATTGAAGGTGTTGCTAATATTTATTTTAATTATCCAATGAAGAATTATAATCTATCAGAACAAGATGTTCTAGATTGTGATATAGCTACTTCTGATTGTCATGGTGGATTTGATTTTGTTACAAATATCTTTGCAAGAGATAGTGGTATTGTCGATGAGGCATGTTATCCAAGAGATAGTACTCATGGGAATTGCCGGCAAAATTCGCCTCCAAATGGATCTGCACAGAATCAGCTTAAAATAGCCGGCTACCACGCAAATTATACTTATAACACTGATACATTGAAAGTTGCACTGATAAATCATGGTCCACTGGATGTATCTTTATCATATTATAATGGTGGTTCCCATATTATAGCACTAGTTGGTTATGGAATAGTGAAAGCAAAGGACACTCTTTATGATACTTCATATCCTTTCGATACCATCATTGTCCATGATAATTCAAATTACATAGGCCAGTTATATTGGATCTTTAAAAATAGTTGGGGTACTGGATATGGTGCTCATGGCTATTTTTACCACCTTGCGAATGATGTACACATAGCAAGTGCCACATACTATTTACTTCCTATCGATGACATTTTATCATTAACCGATACTGTAGTCCCCTATGATAAAGACAAGGATGGATATTGGAACTGGGGCATTTCTCCAGAATACAATTTACCAGCTGGGGCTTGTTCTCAAAGGGAAGATAGCGATGACAGCGAGAACCGAATTGGACCATTTGATTCACATTATAATGGAACCCCGGTAAAACCTGAACTAAAAGTATATTTGAGTTCAGGACAAAGCATTGAACATATGTATGTGACTAATAATTCATTCTTTTCTTTTTCAACAGGGGATTTGATCAATGATCATGAATTACATTTTTACATCGAAAACCCCGGTGATGCACAACTCAATTTGTTCCCCGTAGGAATTATAGGCGAAGGAAGAGTTGAAATCATTCCTGTGAACGGAGCATCTGAAAATTATGATATAACTCTTTTACCACAAAGAAAAGTTTGCATGGGAGATGCTAATGAATTTATTGTGACTTTCACTGGCCTGATACAAGGAGAACTTACTAAAATTAAAATTTTCCTTTATGAAAATGGAGAAGTTCCCGACTTTGAATTTGTACTGCTTTATAATGATTGTCTTCCGGCAACCGAACTCGTAACCATAAGGGAAAATCAAACATGGGATATTTTTGGACTTAAAAACAAGGATTATCTGATTACCAATGGAGCAATATTAACTGTTACAGGTGAAATAGCAATGGCTGAAAATTCGGATATTTTTATTGATCGGGGCTCAAAATTGGTATTAGATGGAGGTAGATTAACTTCAAGCTGCAACACTTTATGGAACGGCATTGATATCTGGGGCAATGCCAGCATGCCTCAAATGACTGACTATCAAGGGATGGTGCAAATTATTAATGGCGGGACAATAGAATTTGCAGATACGGCTATTGCCACTGCCCGACAAAATGGGATCTATACTATTCCTTCCGGTGGTATCATATCTTGTAGGGATGCCATATTCAAAGATAATGTAATTGACATTATGTTTTATCCATTCACCAATACACACCCCATAACTCATGAAATTCTTCCGAATTTCAGCAGGTTTACCAGATCCCGGTTTGAAACAACAGATGCTTTATATGAAATTACCCGTAATATTCCTAACAAGCACATTTTAATGGATGAAGTGGGAGGAATTATTATTATGGGCTGTACATTTGGTAATTACTCTACTCAAAAAAATGATCCACGGGGTAAAGGCATAGAAAGTTATGGGGCTGGTTATTTCATTTCAAGCGAATGTGTCCAGGGTAATATTATCCCATGTCCCGAGTTGCTGCCATGCCGTTTTGAAAACCTTGAATATGGTATCCGGGCATTTAATAGCAATAGCCGTTACTCTATTACTGTGAATTCCGCTGATTTTATTGACAATTGCCGGGGTATATTCATGAGCCTGACCTATGATGCCACAATCATCAAAAACCGCTTTGAATTGAATGCTGATGAAGCTTATTTCGAACCGGGCGATACATTGATAGGGATTTATACCGAATATTGTACCCGATACCAGATTGAAGAGAATAAGATAACAGGCAGCGATCCTGATTATTTTAATCTGGTTGGGATGCATATCCTGAATTCAGGCTCAGATTATTATAATGAGATTTATAACGATAGTCTGATAGATTTAACCTATGGTATAATTGCAGCAGGCGAGAACCGCAACAAAGATGGGACAAAAGGGCTATGTATCAAATGCAACGATTTCATTGAATGTAGTTTAGATGTGTATATTACACCTGAAGGTGGTTTCAATCATGATTTCTTAGGGATTGCGACTAATCAGGGTTTTCCAGGTTCTGCAGCCCCTCCGGGAGTTGATCCGAATTCAATGGGTGCTGGGAATACTTTTACTGCAGACGAATATTCTTCTCTTGATTATAACTTTTATAACAATCCGGATCTCGATCAGATTAATTATACACATCAACCTAATACATTCGAAAATAAACTTAGGCCATCGGAATATGAAAATATTGAACCCTCTGAAGACATATATGTATCCTACTCAAAGGATACTTCCTGTCCTTCTCATTTTCATTCAGGAGGCATCCAGTTAGAATCAGAAAAAAGTATTTTATCAAATGAAAAAGAAATCCTCACCGCTTATTCTGGTACATTAACGCAATATGTCGATGGGGGTGATACGCCAGGACTTACATTTGAAATCCAGACCAGCTTTCCTGATGATGCGCTTGATCTTAGGCAACAATTATTAGATGAATCGCCTTATCTTTCTGACACGGTAATGAAATCAGCTATCGAAAAAGAAAATGTTCTTCTAAATGCAATGGTAAGGGATATTCTTGTCGCCAATCCACAGGCAGCTAAATCGGCTGATATCTTGAATGTCCTTGAGAATAAGTTTGATCCCATGCCTGACTATTTGATGGAACAAATCTTGGAAGGAAAGAGCATTATGGGAGAAAAAGAAATGTTGGAAAGGGAAATATCTTCACATTATATTTTAAAGAGCAATGCTTTTTCAAATATAGTCCGATATTATAAAAATGATACGTTGCTTAATTCTTCCAAAGACAGTGTAATTGCATATCTTGAAGATAACTATTCCCCTGAAACACATTATCAGTTAGCTTTTTGCAAATTATATACTGGGGATTCAACAGAAGTTTTGGATATTTTAAATTCCATACTCGTGGATTTCTCACTTACTGCAGATCAAATGAATACACATGAGTTTTATGAAGATTTGATTAATATCTTAATACCCATGCAATCAGATTCCGTAAGAATTGATAGTACGACTTACCCTGGATTATTCTCAATAATGGAAGAATCAAACGAAATACCTGGAATTTATTCTAGAAATCTCTTGGTGATTAACGATTTAATTTCTTATTCAGAACCTGTTTTTCTCCCAACTATTCTAAAAAATAAGCATATTACAGACAAATATTTTCATAATGAATTAATTGATTACTCTTATTTAAATATCTATCCTAATCCTGCAAAATCATACTTGATCATTGAATATAATTTAGAAAACTTTGCGAAGCCTGCATTTATTAATATAAATGATGCTTATGGAAAAAAATTGTATGGTCTTCATATTCAAGATAATCAAAATCAGTACCTTTTGGACACCCGGGCATACTCACCTGGGATATACTTAATAAGTCTTATGAGTGGTAATAAAATATTAAAGAAAGCTAAATGTTTAATAATCCGATAGGCTCATGAAAAAGCTATATAGTCTTTTCTTTGGCTTTATCATTCTAAGCTGCTCATTGAATGCTCAATCCCGCTGGTTGCAGGAATATTTTCCTGGTTTAAATGTAGTAGGTGAGGATTTTACTGAAAACTATGACAAAGGATATTTACTGACAGGTAAGTTTGGACAAAATTATGTTCATTACATCTGGCTGATTAAAACAGATATTAACGGACAAATCATTTGGAATAAAACATTTGGATTACCAGATTCATACATTGGTTTCTTTTCATTGGACAAAGACACAACAGGAAATATATTTCTTTCCGGTGGTACTACATTTTATGATTCCTATAGTGATCCTTTAGTAATGAAACTCAACGCTTGCGGAGAAAAAGAATGGTGCCTTGACTTCAGCACCCCCGGGCATTTCGATTATGCCCATTCGATCGTTGCTACAAATGACGGGGGATGTGCTGTAATACTCAGATATACAGGCATTACTCCTCC
>JALNZD010000051.1 GCA_023229505.1 Bacteroidales bacterium
TAAAGATAAGAAGAAAAATCATACAAAATAAATTAAGATATTGACATTCAATTGTTTATAACTATGAAAACAAACATGTTTTAAAATATTGTAAATTCGTCTCCCCGACTTTTCGGAGGGGGCTCAAAGTTCAAAGTTCAAAGTTAGAGTTTATAGTTATTAAGTTTATCGACCCTCACTTTGCCCTTTGCCCTTTGAACTTTGAACTCCATTCTATGTACCCGGCAATGGCCAGAATCAGGAAGATTGTGAACTGAAGGCTGGTCAAAACCAGTCCTTTGCTGGCGAACAAAGGTATTGAGATCAGGTCACCCACGATCCATGCCAGCCAGTTTTCGATTTTTTTCAATGCCATCAGCCACATCCCAATGATAAAAATGGCCGTAGTCATGGCATCCCAGACGGGAACGTTACTATCAGTGTAATTCTTCAAAATAAAAACCAAAATGACAAAAAAGACGATAAATCCAACTACCGAAATGATCCATTCCTGCCGTGTAGCCCATGTGATAGGCCTTGCAGGCTTATCCCCGGATTTCCGGCTCCATTTTACCCATCCGTAAATGCTCATGACGAAATAGAAAGCATTGATGCTCATATCGGCATAAAGCTTTACGGAAAGACACAGGTACACGTAAATCAATACACTGATAATCCCTGTCGGATAAACAAGGATGTTTTCTTTTTTGGCAAACCAAACACTCAGCAAGCCGGTAATGACGGCTATTGCTTCGGGCCAGGTGGAAGCCAGGACATTCTCATAAAGCGTCCGGAAAATGGAAAGCAGTATCATTTTGCTTCCTTCGTGTTGAGGTCAGCATTAATGATCTTCATGACAAAAACGGAATGAGGATGGTTGAACGATTGCCGTATTTCTTTTGTCAGGGCATTCATAAGGATATCATAATCGCCGAATACTTGTGTGCTCATCCCATTTGTTCTGACCGTAAGTCCTTCATAGGTATTAATCCTGTCGATGAACTCGCGGATCGGGGGGATATACTCTTCGCTCAGCGGGTAATAACTAATCTCTGCAGATGTTTTCATAATAAAATATTATTTGATAAAATTATACCAGGGTTGAGAGTAAAAATAGCATTTTATTCCCAATATTATCAAAGGTTTTTGGGGACACAATGAATTTAGCCCGAATAATGAATATTCCTTGATATCCTGCAAAAGCATTACATTTACATCACAAAATGCGTCTGAAAGAATAGTCTTATGAATCTTAAATTAGGCATTATCGGAGCCGGTTCCTTTTCAATGTTTTCCGTTGAGGCTTTCCTGCAGAATGATCATATTTCAGTGGCCGGTGTTTTTGATGTTGATAGGGAGAGGGCTGCTGCCTTTGCCTCAAAATACGATACCAGGATTTTTAGTTCGTTGGATGAAATGTTGGGTGATGTTGATATCAATCTCATTTATATTTCGACCCCTCCCAATCTTCATTACGAACAAAGTAAATCGGCTCTTTTAGCTGGGAAGCATGTTATCTGTGAAAAACCTGCAGCCTTAGAGCCTTCTCACGCAGTAGAACTATACGAAATTGCTGAAAAGAAAGGGCTGCTCTATGTGGTGAACCTGATGCAGCGATATAATCCCCTGTACCAGAAAGTTTCAAAACTGATCGAATCAAAGTTATTGGGTGAATTCCTGCATGGTTACTTTGAAAATTATGCCTCTGATGAAGCGCTGAAACCCGGCCACTGGATGTGGGATCCTGAGATCAGCGGGGGAATATTTATCGAACATGCCGTGCATTTCTTTGACATGTTTGAAGGTTGGCTCGGTAAGGGCACCATCATTACCTCGCAGAAAGTAAAAAGACCTGGCATTGACCGTGCTATTTATTCCCGGGTTCAATCGGTCGTATTGTACGCCGGAGGGCTAGTAAATTTGTACCATGGATTTGATCAGCCGAAAAGGATGGACAGGCAGGAACTGCGCTTGCTGTTTGAAAGAGGAGAGGTGACATTGCATGAATGGGTACCTGTACGGATGAATGTTAAAGGTTTGATAACCAATAAAGAAGAGTTGTTGTGGAAGGAGCTATTCCCGGGAGCATTAATCGAGGAAATTGAAAAATATGATGGGAAAGACAGGATCTTTCACGGGAACTTCAAGGAATATGATGTGGATAAAATGATTCACCTGGAATACGGGAAGGATGCGAAGAAAGAAGATATTTATAAGGTCATCCTTCGGGAAATGATAGCCGACCAGGTAAAATGGATCCACAACAGAGGTCATAAGAGGGTCATTACCGGATTAAATGGTGTAAATTCTTTGAAGATGGCCTGGGAATCAGAGAAAAAAGCTCAGATAACCGGTTAAGAAACTCATGAAGAAACTCAATAAGGGATATCTGCCATACCTGATGGTTTCTCCATACCTGCTTCATTTGCTGGTATTTGCGGCATTTCCGGTCGTCTTCTCCATTATACTTACTTTTTTCAACTGGAATATCATCAGTCCGATGGAATGGAACGGACTGGGCAACTGGAAACATGTCATAAGCGACAGGTTATTCTGGAAATCCATTTTAAACACATTAAAGTTTCTTGCTGTTCACATTCCCCTCCAGATCATCATTGCGCTCGCACTTGCAGAAGTGCTGAACCAGAAGATCAGGTTCAGGGGTTTCTTCAGAGCTGCTTTTTTTATGCCGGTGGTTATTTCCGGGGTCGTGGTGACGATCATGTGGCAACAATTGCTGGGTTACGAGAATGGGATCATAAATCGCCTGTTGGTTTCTGTCGGATTAGGCAAGGTGGGCTGGCTGACCGATCCGGATGTAGCCATGATCTCCATAGCTTTGATGGCAACCTGGAAAAATGTCGGCCTTTACGTGATCCTCTTCCTTGTGGGACTCCAGACCGTACCGAAACAATATTACGAGGCGGCAGACCTTGAAGGAGCATCTCACTGGCAAAAGTTTACCAGGATCACCATTCCCATGATCAACCCTACCATTTTCATGGTGATGGTTCTATCCACCCTGGGTGGATTTTCCCTGTTTATCGAACCTTACATCATGACCGGCGGAGGCCCGATGAACTCTACCTTGTCAGCGGTCCTATATATTTACAAGGAAGCTTTTGAATATTACCATATGGGATATTCTGCGACGCTCGGACTTTTCTTTGCGCTGATGATCGTGCTTGTCGTTATTATCCAGAAACGGTTTATTGAAAAAGAAAGGCATGATTAAGGAATGAAAATGGTTAGGAAAATATTGTTCTACCTGGTGTTGACTACGGCTGCTCTCAGTTTCGTCTATCCTTTCTACTGGATGCTCATGGCCTCTTTCACTCCTGAGAAATATATCGGCAGTTTCATCCTTTTTCCTCATGAACTGACTTTTGAGAATTTCAGGTCGATGTTTTCGAAAATCCCGATTGAAAGGGCTTTACTGAACAGTATCATCGTTTCTGCCATCAATACCGGGATGGCCCTGGTCTTTTCATCGATGGCCGGATATGCTTTATCGCGCATGCGTTTCCGTGGCCGTAGCCTGATCTTTATCATCCTCATCTTTACCATGTCGTTGCCATTCCTGATCACGCTGATCCCCAATTATATACTGATGGTGAAATTCGGATGGATCGACACATACCTGAGCCTGACCATTCCTTTCCTGGTCAATGCACTGGCCATCATCATGTTCCGGCAGGCTTTCCAAAGCATTCCGCAGGCACTAATTGATGCCGCCCGTATCGATGGTTGCGGTGAGATGAGAATAGTATTTACCATTCTCTGGCCGAACATCAAACCTACGATCATAACGGTAGCCATACTTGTTTTTATGTCATCCTGGAACGAAGTCCTGTGGCCATTGATCGTTATAAGAGAAGAAAACCTGATGACACTGCCGCAGATGGTGACCCTTTTTGCCGTGGGCGGAAGAGCAGAGGCACAACTCGGTGTCAAACTGGCTTCAGCTGTATTTCTGGCAGCCCCGATCATCATTACTTATGCTTTCTTCCAGAAATATTTCATCCAGAGTATGGCTTCCAGCGGACTTAAAGATTAAAATAAATTCAATGATAAATAAAAGCCAAATCATATTAAAAGCAGACCAAAGCCGGGTGATCCTTCTACCACTTGTCCTGCCCGGTTTCAATAGGGTTGAGAGGATTTTCAAAAGGATAGAAGGCCTTACAGATACTGAAGTAAAGGAAATGCTCTCATCGGTCAATAAAAAATTCAGGCACCGGCATAAAAATTTCGATTCATCACTGAAACGACACTTTAATATTTTCGCCGTACAGGTAACTCTTGGCAATCGGTTTGATGAATCCAGGCAACTCCTGGCAGGTGCCCTGCTCAGTAAGGAATACTCGATTCAGTCGGCTGCCTTGTTCAATCCTTCCATAGTTTCTCATCCCGACCAGTCCGGCCTCGAAAAAGGAGAGACCAGGTTTGTGATGAGCCTTAGGGCCACAGGCGAAGGACATGTTTCCAGCATTGTATTCAGGACCGGAATTCTTTCCCCTGATGGTTCGATAAATCTTTCTCCGTTAACTCCTTATAATGTGCTTGGTAAATTTATACCGGTCGGAAATAACGGTACTGATTATGACCTTGTGTTCGATCAGGATTCCCTTATCGAAGAACGGGTCATCTTTCCCGGTACCACCATAGAGAGTATGGGAATGGAAGATGTCCGGCTTGTAAAGTTCAACGATGAGAAAGGGACAAGATTCTATGGAACTTATACGGCTTATGACGGAAGAAATATTCAGTCCAGGCTGTTGGAAACTGAAGACTTCTGCTCGTTCAGGATCCGTTCTCTCACCGGTGTCTCTGCGAGTGATAAGGGCATGGGCCTTTTCCCGGAAAAGATCAATGGTAAATATGCGATCATTTCCAGGCAGGGTGGTGATAGTATTTCCATCATGTTCTCTGATGATCTTTACAGATGGGACAACCATGAACTGTTGATGGAACCGAAGTATCCTTTTGAGTTAGTGCAGATTGGAAACTGTGGTTCACCTATTAAAACGGAAAAGGGATGGCTTTTGCTTACCCATGGCGTGGGCCCCGTTCGCGAATATTTTATCAGTGCAGTTTTGCTTGACCTGGAAGATCCTACCCGGATCATTTCAAGGCTTGATCGCCCCATCATTGCTGCTACAAGGCATGAGCGTGAAGGGTATGTTCCCAACGTAGTCTATTCAAGCGGAGGGATGATCAGTGCTGATAAGCTTTTCATACCTTATGCTATGTCCGATTCTCGCTACAGATTTGCCTGGATTGAAACGGATCTTTTATTGGATGAACTTTTAAAATGATGTCAAGGCATTTAAAAATATTCATTGCCTTAATGTTTTTCCTTGCGGGATGCATCGAAAATGCCGCGGGACCTGGTATCGTTTGCGGAAAACTGAATATGGATCATCTTGATCATCTGTTTTCTGAAGTAAATCTGGAAAACGGCACCAGGGCTGGAATTCTCCACATCTACAGCGAATATCCTGATTACAGATATAATATCGAACCAAAAGAAGGTTTTGCCTGTGTGGACGACGTAGCGCGCGCAGCAGTGCTTCTCGCCAATTGCCCGGATGATAGCTGTAGCAAATCCCGTAGGGTTATTCTGGATAAGATGATGGATTTCCTTCTTTATATGCAATCGGATAACGGATACTTCTATAATTTCATATGGGACGATGGGAGTATTAATAAAACTTACATGACTTCCCTTGCACAGCCCGACTGGTGGTCCTGGAGAAGTTTCTGGGCCATGGAAGAATTCGCCGGCAAGAGTGCAAGAAATGCCGAAAAGATAAAAGAAGCGAGTAATCTACTTGCAGAGAGAATATTTAAAGACCTTGCAACAGCCGACAGATCGATCAGCGAAGTAGAAGGTGTCCGCATGCCGTCATGGCTTCCAGGTAAGACGGCTTCTGACCAGGCGGGAGTCCTGATCCTTGCTCTTGAAAAATACTACCGAAGGACTAATGATAGCCGTGTGTCCGGATTGATAGCACAACTGGCTGAAGGGATCCTTGTCATGCAGGCAGGCGACAGCCTGAGTTTTCCTTACGGGGCATTTCTTAGCTGGAATAATACCTGGCATGCATACGGCAACATACAGTCTTATGCCCTGCTTCGGGCAGGGATTTTGTTAAACGATACTACTATCATTGATAAGGCATTGATCGAAGTGGACTATTTTTATCCCTGGCTCATAAAAAACGGGTTTCTGAATTATTTCACTATTAAGGGAATGGATGGGAAGTATGAGATCACGGAACAGGAAAAATTTCCTCAGATAGCTTATGGTATCCGTCCAATGGTTTATGCCTGTGTAGAAGCATACCGGATTACCGGAAAAGTAAAGTACCTTGGCATAGCTAAGGAAGCAGCAGCGTGGTTTGCGGGGAAAAACCCTGCCGGCAAGGTGATGTGGGATCCTGCAACCGGAAGGGGTTTCGATGGGATCACCAGTAATGAGAAGATAAATATGAATTCAGGAGCCGAGTCAACCATTGAGGCATTATTATCATTGCAGGCCCTTGAAAAGATGGGAATTGATATTGAAGAGTTATATGGCAACTGAGGAAATGGAACATATAGACGACTGGATCATATTTTCACCCGACGATGTCGACCTGGACAAATCTCCATTGCGGATCAGCCTGGGCAAAGAAACCTATGTCCTGGGTGCTTTTAATCCGGGCATGGCCAGGTTACCAAACGGCAACCTCCTCCTCATGGTCCGTGTTTCCGAAGCATTGTCTGAACCCATAAAGGATGGACATATCCAAACTATTCGGTGGGAGGACGATAGGTATGTCATAGATCGTTATGCACTTGATGAAGTTGAGACCGATGATCCCAGGAAGTTCATGCTGAAGCGGTTCAAACCAAATATTGTATATGCCCTGACTTCATTGTCGTGGCTGCTTCCGGTTGAGCTTTCGCCAGATGGAAGAAGCATCTTGGAAATACATTATGACAAAGCAGTTGCTCCTGATTGTTCCAGCCAGGAATATGGGATAGAGGACGCACGGATCTCGCAGATAGGCGATAAATATTACATGACAACATGTACCGTAAGTTCTGAGCGCCATGCAACCACTTTATTTGAGAGTAATGATGGCCTCAACTACCGGTTCAGGGGGATCATCCTTGATCACCAGAATAAGGATATGCTCATTTTCAATGAAAAAGTGGGAAATGAGTACTATGCATTGACACGTCCGCTGGGCTCTTTATATTTTGTCACCGGCAAATCTTCCGAATGGATACCAGGGCCCTCGATTAACCTGGCTACTTCACCTGATCTGATGCATTGGAAACCTTTTGACAAATCATTTATTCGTCCGCGAACAGGATCCGGTTTCGGTAACCGTATCGGTGGAGGCACGCCCCCGATTCTTACTGAAAAGGGATGGCTCATGCTTTACCACGGGGTGGAAAACAAGGGCAAAGTTGGTATATATCGCACATATTGGGCAATGCTTGATAAGTCTGAACCATGGCGAATCCTTGAGTATGATGACACCATGCCCGTTCTTGAAGCAATGGATAGCCTGACGGAAAGTATGAAGGATAAGATCTACCTGAAAGATGTAGTGTTCACCACGGGTATAACAGATCTTAATGACCACTTTATCGTCGCATCCGGGGAGCTTGACCTGGCTTGCAGGATCTCCCGGATTCCAAAAAAGATATTTGGCTTATAAAAGAAATTTCTATGGCAGGAGTTAATATTCAGAATGTTAGTAAAAGTTACGACGGCAAAACAAAAGTCGTCAAAGATGTGAGTTTTGCAGTTTATGATAAAGAATTCGTTGTGCTTGTCGGGCCATCCGGATGCGGCAAATCAACCGTCCTAAGGATGATTGCAGGGCTGGAAAGCATTACAGGCGGCGATATCCTTATCGACGACCTGCGTGTTAATGACCTCTTACCCAAGGACAGGGACATTGCCATGGTTTTCCAGAATTATGCACTTTATCCTCATATGACTGTTTACCAGAATATGGCCTTTGGTTTGAAGATCAAGAAAATGAACAAAAAGGAGATCGATAAGAGGGTTCGTGAGGCTGCATCGATTTTAGAAATAACTCATCTGCTTGAACGCAAGCCCGGTGAAATGTCGGGCGGGCAGCGCCAGAGAGTAGCCATTGGAAGAGCAATTGTCAGGAAACCGAAGGTCTTCCTTTTTGATGAGCCACTCAGCAATCTTGACGCAAAACTTCGTGTCCAGATGCGTATTGAACTGCAAAACCTTCACCGGAGGCTTAACTCCACCATGATATATGTGACCCATGATCAAACGGAAGCCATGACACTGGGTGAAAGGATCATCGTTCTAAAAGATGGAATTATCATGCAGATTGGCACTCCCATGGAACTTTATGACCTTCCTCAGAATCTTTTCGTGGCAGGGTTTATCGGTTCACCTCCAATGAACCTCATTTACGGCAGGATTGAAAGCGGGAACATGTTTGTCGGTAAGAACAGGAAAGTATTGATGCAATTACCTGAAAGTGTGGTGTCGATGTTAAAAGGATGTAAAGACCGAAATTTTTATATGGGAATTCGTCCGGAAAACATAACTGAGATCGATCCTGAGGATATAGCGAATTGCTGTGCAGTGCATGTTTCAGTCGTAGGTGTTGAACACCTGGGAAGTGAAATACTTCTATACGCCAATACAGAAGATACCCCGCTGATTGCACGTCTTTCACCTGCCAGCCGGCTGAATCCGGGGAGTTACGCAACTCTCCATTTCAATCTGCGAAATGCGGTGTTTTTTGATGCTGAAACGGAGGAAGTTATTAAGTGATCTTACTTTATTCCATCTAGCAGGACATTGACAGCGCCGGCAGCATCTTTCACGGCTTCTTCCGGTGTTTTTCTTCCATAGATCACACAAGCTTCATATTCCTGTGAGATGATGTCAAAAACCTCCACTATCTGAGGGTGGTTATCAACACCCTTAATATAGTCAGCTTGCACAGCAAATGGCTTTAGTCCGGGATTTTCATTGAAGTAAGATTCAAAAACAGGGTTTGTTGAAATGTTCCTCCTTCTCGGGAATTGACCGGTGACACGCAACAGATCGAAATCACCGTCTTCGCTGATGAGCGTCTTTAAAAACTCCCACGCGGTGAGGGGATCGGGGCTTGTGTTAAAGATCACAATATTTTTTGGATCGCCGTACGAATAAACCGGCCTGTCGGTATCCTCAGGTACCATCATAGGCATGAATCCATATTCCATCTCCGGCGGTTTGAACTTTTCCAGATAAGGCACTTGCCATGGGCCTGTTATAAGTGTAGCAACACTTTCCATGATAAAAGGATCCTGACTGGCCGTCATCTGTTGTTTTGAAAAATAGTTTTTAGTGTATAAATCCTGCAGAAAGGCAAATACCTGAATAGCGTAATGATTGTTAAAAACAGCCCGGTTATTCTCGATGAGCGATGCTCCGTTACTTGCTGCCAGATAGAGAGGATAAAAATTAAAAAGTCTTTGATACCAGATTGGCTGGACAGAGCTGTAGCCTATCCAACGGTCGTAATATCCATCATTGTTTTTATTTGCAATGAGCCTGCCAGCTTCCATGTACTCAGAATATGTCCGGGGAAATTTTTCCAGGCCCACTTCCTGAAAAATTTTCACATTATAGAGCATCATGATCGGGTTCACTTTCCATGGAACCTGGTAGATATGCCCATCGGCAGATGTGATCTCCTTAATCGCTTCAGGAGAGCATCTTTCAGTGATTGTTTCGATGAATCCGGGCATGGTGTCTAGCCTGATAAGCACTCCCGCCTGTGCATACATTTCGACATTTCCCTGCCACATATTAGCATAGATTCCAGGGGTGGTTCCTCCGACTACCGACGCCAATATGATCTCTTCGCTGGATTGCCCTTCGGGGATCGGTTGGGACCTGATTATCCTGTCAGGATTTGCTGAATTCCATTGTTCAATTTTTTCGGACAGATAGGATATTTCCTGGGAATTATTTGACGACCATATCAGCAATTCTCCTTTATGTGTCCCAGGCCTGCAGGATATTATCAAGATTGCCTGAAATGCGATGAGAAGTATTGATAATATCTTTTTCATTCCTTTTAGGAAGTTTTAAGAATTCACTAAGGTAGTACTAATCTGACAAAATTAAAAATATTGAAAGTACTTTCAATTACAAAGTATATCGCTAAATTTGTCTTAATTATAGATATGATCATTAATATAAAACACATGAAAAAGTATTATTTAGGTTGGATAGGGGTTGTCATAACCTTATTATTTTTGAGTGGCTGCCTGACCTGTGAAAAGAAAGAATACACTTTTGAATTCACCGGAAAAGATTCAAGCCGGCTGACTATCAAGTACATCAACCTGATGTCGACGATGGATGATACGGTGGATATTTCGGAAGAAGATTTCACGAGCCTGATCACAGATTATTATGAAGGGACGGAACTTGAAAATGATTTTCCGGAAGCTACAGTGGTTGGCAAAAGATTATTTGAGGAAAATGGAGTTCTTTGCGGCGAGATCGTTCTGGAGTTCACCGGCCTGGCAGCAGGGCATTTATACCAGTATAAAGATAAAGGTCCGATCATGTATTGCCTGAGTTGTTATTCCATCGATTCGGAATATTTTAACGAGTCCAACGGGGAATATGGCGGAGATGTGATGCCGGTGGTTTTTTGGGACCAGGGATTAAAAACCCTCACTCTTTCTACCGATGTTACTTTCCCTGATGAAACGACTATCAGCCTTCTGGATAAATATCAGGAATGGAATGCCGGGAAATGATCAGCCCCCATGCTCTTTTAAACCTGGAATTTTGTATTATCTCATGTCAATTACCTCAACACCCGGGTAATCATTTTGGTTGAAGATGAAATCATTGTCTTTAACAGTAACATTAGGCTCGAACTTGTTCACCAGGTAGCTGAAAGTATTGCCGCTCTTATCCTGGATAGCAATACGTGTAATCCTGAATAGCTCTTTGTCGATATTCAGTTCAACCCTCGTAAATGATTTATCAGCATTAGGTTTAAGTTCAATAACGTATTGACCGCGCCCGTCTTTCGTAATTTCTCCCGCCAATTTTGATTTGTAATCTTCGCTGTATGAAGTCAATAAACGTGTAGGTGTAAGAACGTTTTCATCTTCTTCAACTGCATTGATTTGAACCTCGTTGGCTTCTGCGATATAGGTCCAGACAGTTTTATTATCAGAAATGACCTTCTGTCCCGCAATATCCAGGCGATACTGATCGCCTTTTACAAGAAGGGTCCCGGTTTCCGACTCATGAACTTTGGCTGAAGGATTGTCCATATTATAAGTAAAGCTGATCAGGATGGAGGAAAATGATTTTGTTTTTTCGGAGACCTGCTTTAAAATTTCTTCTGAACTTTTTTTCGATTGGGCAAAAGTTGATTGCCCCGTAAGGATAAGGAAAACGATGAGGATGTTAGTGATAATTCGCATTTTATTATGTTTAAGTTTGATTATTTGTTATAAAGATCTCTCAAAAACTGTTCCAAAGCCATTTCATTAGCTACGAGCACTTCCCTGGCCTTGCTGCCTTCAAATGGCCCGACAATACGTGCTGCCTCGAGTTGGTCAATGATCCGGCCTGCCCGGTTATATCCAAGCTTAAGTTTACGTTGTAAAAGGGAGGTCGAGCCCTGTTGGTGCTGCACGATGATCCTTGCCGCATCCTCGAAGAGTTCGTCGCGGTCATTCGGGTCGAAGTCGCCTTTTTCAATCTCGTCCACATCATCGTAATATTCAGGCAGGTAAAATGCATCCGGGTAACCGCGCTGCGAACCGATAAATTCGGTGACCCTGTCGACTTCCGGGGTGTCTACAAAAGCGCATTGCAGCCTTATCAGGTCACTTCCGGTGGAAAGCAGCATATCGCCCTTGCCAACCAGTTGGTCGGCGCCTGAAGTGTCGAGGATCGTCCTGGAATCAACTTTGGAGATGACCCTGTAGGCAAAACGTGCAGGGAAGTTTGCCTTGATGGTGCCGGTGATAATGTTCACTGATGGCCGCTGTGTGGCAATGACCAGGTGGATGCCGGTGGCACGGGCAAGTTGCGCCAGACGGGTCAGCGGGTTTTCGATTTCCCTGCCGGCCGTCATGATCAGGTCGGCGAATTCGTCTACCACCACTACAATATATGGCATAAAATGATGCCCTTCGTTCGGGTTCAGTTTCCGGGCAATGAATTTCGTGTTGTATTCTTTAATATTCCTGACCTGGGCGTCTTTAAGCAGTTCGTAGCGGTGATCCATTTCTATCCCTAAGGAATTAAGCGTGCGGACCACTTTCCGGGTATCTGTAACAATGGCTTCTTCGGAGTCAGGCAGGCGGGCCAGGAAATGCCTTTCGATCTTGGAAAATAAAGTCAGCTCCACTTTTTTAGGATCGATCAGGACAAACTTGATCTGAGAAGGGTGTTTTTTATAAATAAGCGAAAGGAGGATGGCATTTAACCCGACAGATTTCCCCTGGCCGGTTGCCCCGGCCATCAGGATGTGCGGCATTCTCGTGAGGTCGGCTATATAGCTCTCGTTCGAAATGGTTTTCCCAAGGGCAAATGGCAGTTCGAAGGTTGAATTCCTGAATTTTTCCGAGGAAAGCAGGGATTTAATAGAAACGATCTCTGGTTTCATGTTTGGGACTTCAATCCCGATGGTTCCCTTCCCGGGGATGGGGGCAATGATACGGATGCCCATTGCCGAGAGGGATAGGGCAATATCATCTTCCAGGTTTTTAATTCTCGAAATCCTTACGCCTGGCGCCGGGATGATCTCATACAAGGTAACGGCAGGACCTATAGTTGCCTTGATCTTTTCAATCCGGATAGCGTAGTTATTGAGGGTCTCAACAATCCGGTCCTTATTCTGCTCCAGTTCTTCCTTCGACACCGGTACAGTGTCAGAAGGATAATCGGCCAGCAGATCGAGTGTCGGATAACGGTAATGGGGCAGGTCAAGGGTTGGATCATACGGTGTGTCAAGGCTCCCCGTCACTGTTCCTTTCTGGTTGCCTGCTTCTTCCTGTAGCTTATCTTCTATAGTCAGCTCAACACTTCTGTCCGGGGTTCCTTTAAGAGTGGATACCGGAAAATCTTCCATTTCATCTTCCGGACCAGGCTTCCGGGTTTCAGGCTGAGGGTTAAGGGCAAACTCCCGGGTATTGTAAAAATCTTCTTTGGGTACGTTCCCCATCATGGCAGACTTCTCATCCTCTTCCGATAATACTTGCTTTTCTTTCTTTCTATTTAAAAATGGAATAAGGTTAATGATGATAAGGAAACTGACGAGGATGAAAACCAACAGGAGGACAGTCCCCGGTCTGCCAACCAGCCCAATCAGCCAATTGGAAGCCTGGTGCCCGAATACTCCTCCAAGCACGGATAATTCAGGATCATCCATTAATGAAAACCCAAGCGTCACCGATATCCAGAGCATCGCTAAAATGGAATAACGGAGCGTTTTAGAGAAGGGAAGCACCTTAACGCCGGTCATCAGCCTGAAACCAGCCAGGAATAAAAGAAGCAAAATAAAGTAAGCCGAAATGCCGATGCCTCTTTTAATAAAAAGATGGGCCATCCAGGCCCCTAATTTGCCGGTCCAGTTATGAACATTAACAGAACTGTCGATGATAAAACTGGCATCGTTGTTATCCAGGATGTTACTATCAAGCTGCCAGGTGAGGAGAAAGGAGGTAAATGCCAACAATAGAAATGCCGCGAGAAGCAGAATAAAAAATCCCGTAACCCGGGCGAAACGGCCATCAGTCAATTTGGCCGGTATACGCTTCTTTCTTTCCGGATCTAGGGATTTTTCTTTTTTGGGTTTATTCTCCTGTCCGGATTTAAACTGGTTGGTATTCTTGACCATATTTATCAGCCCCCGCCGAACATCCCCTGCATTTCTTCCTTGGTTTTGATCTGGTAGCCTTCAGGAATAGTAAACTCACTGTCCTCAACATTCTTCTTTTCAACGGAGACAGCCGTAAAATGCATGGTGAACATCTCACTTGGGATTTCGAATTCGAGCATCACCCCGTTGATGTCTTTAAACTGGGGATTATCGAAATTTAATTCTTTTGTTCCAAGCTCTTCAGTAAAATAAACGTAGATTTCGATATCATCTTCCGGTTTTGTAATTATGGCTTTTTTGCATAAATAGCCCAGAATATCTTTGGTCTCACTGGTAACTTCCACCTTGACATCAGGTGATTTTGCCAGTTCGGCCATAATCTCTTCATTGGTGGATTTGATGGCAATTTTCTGTCCCATCATATCCATAAGCGTAATGGTTGTTTTGGAATCGCCATCGGAAATGGAAATAGTCTTGCCCATGCTCATGATCATTTCAGACCTGGCTTTATTACCCTTGATCGTCATAGTCATTGTTTTTGGCATCATGTTTTTCATTTCATCGGTAACACCAGAGCCTTCAATAGTGATCTTGTAAGTGATAACGCCTTTAAATTCCTTTGCAAAGGTCTGAAAGGAAAATAAAGCGAAGATGGTCAACAGTAACCAGTTAAGAGTCAGATTTTTTTTCATGGATTTGATTTATTATGTGAAACAATATTAGTTAACGAACCGGAATAGTTTATTCCAGCGGATTTTGCCATCCAGGAGTGATTTGTTCTTATCCAGTGAGAACCAGATAAAAACGGCTTTACCGACAATATGATCTTCGGGGACATAACCCCAGTACCTTGAATCAGCCGAGTTGTGGCGGTTATCGCCCATCATCCAGTAATAATTCAGCTTGAAAGTATATTGACTAGATTCCTTTCCATTGATAAAGATCTTCCCATTCTCTGTTTTCAAATCATTCAACTCATAATTTCTTATAACCCGCTCAAACAAGGGAAGGTTTTGCATGTTGAGATCAACGGTACTCCCTGCTTTTGGTATGACCAGTGGCCCGTAATTATCCCTGTTCCAGGGATATTGCCGTGCATAGGGGAAAGTCTCCTTGTCCCATTTTCCGGATTGTTCTGACAGGATGTCAACTGCCCCGATCCCTTTTACTCTCGCCAATTGCCCGGCTGCCTTATCGGTCAGGGTGGCAACAAACTCTCCCTGTCCAACCGGCCAAACTTTGTCAGTTATATCAAGCTCGTCCAACATCCTGGGATTAAGCTGGTTACCAGAAGCCCTGACCAGATATTGATATTCCATAATCCCGGGGTTATTGGCTTTCTCTCCATTAATGTAAACCTGATGGTTAATGATCTGTAACGTATCACCGGCAACAGCGATGCATCTTTTAATGTAGTTCTCACGTTTATCGACCGGCCGGGAAATAATCCTGCCGAACTCCCTTGGATTCCTGTTCACTTTGCTCCAGCCGTATTCCCTGGCCATGGAATAATAGCTTCTGTTACTTTGGAACTTTACTGATAAGGTATCCCCATCAGGATAATTAAATACGACGGCATCATTACGGTTAATCATTCCTAATCCGGGGAATCTGTAATAAGGCAATTTTATCCATTCCAGGTATGACTTGGTCTCGGTAGTCATGGGAAGCGTATGGTGCACAAATGGAAAAGAAATCGGGGTCATGGGTATCCTTGGGCCGTAACTCACCTTGCTGACAAACAGGAAGTCACCGACTAATAAGGTTTTCTCCATAGAGGGAGTAGGTATTGTATAGGCTTCAATAAGAAAAGTGCGGATGATAGTCGCGGCTATGACCGCAAAAATGATGGCATCCACCCATTCCCTGACCCAGGTTTTCTTGACTTCATGCCTTTTATCGGGGTCAATGTACTTTTCTTTATCGGAAAAACCCAGATATGGAAGATAAACAAACGGGAACAATACCCCCAGCGCCTGATCGCCCAGACCAAATTTTTTGAAACATTTAAGTAGTTCAACAATCATAAGGAGGATCGTAAAAACATTGATAAATGGGATCAGCAGAAAAATATACCACCATAAGGGTTTTTTGATGATCTTCAGCCAGATATAAAAATTGTAGAAAGGAACAAGAATATACCATCCGGGATACCCAGCCTTGATAAAAATTCTATAGAGACCAATAATAGAACTGAAAAGAAAAATAAAGGATAAAACCAGGAAAAAACTCATAGGAATGTTATTTGGCTGCGAATGTAACGAATTTAAAGAATATGGCAGTCAATCGATTGTGTTAATTTTTGTTAACCCTGCCAGATTATACAGTAAGATGCAGCAAATCTTTCATTTCGAAAAATCCCTTTTTGCCGGTCAGCCATTCTGCTGCAAGTATGGCGCCGACAGCAAATCCTTCCCTGCCTTTGGCTTCATGCCTTAAGATCAGCCTGTCGGATCCGGATTCACAGATGATCGTATGTATTCCTGGTATTTCATCTTCCCTGCCTGAAATGATCTCCAGCTCTTCCGGACCAGATTGCCGGCGGTTCACCCAGTTTTTTTTTCTTCTGACCCCTCCCAGGATGATTTCCGCAAGCCTGATAGCGGTTCCGCTGGGTGCATCCAGCTTATGGATATGGTGAATTTCTTCCAGTGAGATTTCGTAATCTTCAAACTGGTCCGCCATTTTGGAAAGCTTTTCCGTCAGGCTGTAAAGAATATTCACGCCAATACTGAAATTGGAAGCAACAAAAATAGACTGGTGCTCATCTAAACACCATTTTCTGACAAGGTCCGCATTTTCATGCCATCCGGTAGTTCCGACTACAACAGGCATATTAAGATCAAAACAACGCCTGATATTATTTAGTGCTGAATCCGGCGTACTGAAATCTATGGCCATGTCTGCCCGGCTGATCAGGCTTTTTTGCACCGACCAATCATCAGGGGTGTCCAATTTAACCAGGACCTGATGTCCCCGGGCAAGGGCGGCTTTTTCAATTTCCCTTCCCATCTTTCCATATCCTGAAATGATAATCTTCACCTTTTAAAATTTAAATGAAACTTTAATGCCAGGCGCAGGCTGGACCGGGATTGTAGGAATGCTAACGGCAGCAGGGCCTACGTGCATAGAGATGTCCTCGCTGATATCGTAACTAAAAAAGTGCGCATCAACATAGGCTTCGAGTATATTAAGTGTATACCATAATGCTCCGATGATGATCGAAAGGTCCCTGTTGCGGCGGTAGTAATCCATTGCCTCCAGCAGCTGTGGGGATTTATATTTGGTTACATATGGATTTCCGGTCGGATAGGTTTCACCATTTGCGACATAAATATATGCTTCTTTGAAAAGCAGAAATTCATTATTGTTAGTTATGATAAAATAACCTATAGCGCCAAACCCAACATAAATAACAGGGATTTTCCAGTATTTTTTATTATAGGCCTGGCCAAGTCCGGGTAAAACTGCAGAGAAAATAGCTGCGCGGGAAATGGAATGCTTTGCAGGCTCTTTCGCAACTTTCAGGGGCATCTCCTGTGTAAAAGTCCTGACAGGGATCATGGTGATGAAACAAAGGATCATGCAGGTTACCAATCTCGTTGAAAGCGGCATTCTTTTTATATTATTTAAGGGCCAGTATGAAATTACTTAAAAACCGGAGCTGAATTTTCAGCTATGCTGGTTAAGTATTCCCAAAATTCGTTCCAAATCCTTATCGGAACCGAATTTAATAACGAGGGAACCCTGCCCTTTATTATTGCGCTTGATGGTGATGGAAGCCCCGATCTTTTCATGAAGGCGGACGCCGGCATTTTGAAGGTTTTCCGGAATTCCGGCCTCTTTTTCTTCTGTCTTATGCAAAGGCGGAGCTTGAATGTCCCTGGCCAGTTTTTCTGTTTCCCTCACAGAGAGCCCTTTCTCAACGATCCGTAAAAGAGCTTTAAGCTGGAGTTCTGATTCCGGGATGCTGATCAGAGACCTTGCATGTCCCATGGATATCTGGTCATGCCTGAGCGCGTATTGAACTTCGGGTGGTAATTTCAAAAGCCTGATATAATTGGAAACAGTAGCCCGGTCTTTCCCGACTTTTTGACTGACATCTTCCTGGGTCAGATTGAGCTCATCGATGAGCCGTTGGTAACTAATCGCAATTTCTATGGCATTGAGATCCTTGCGGTGGATATTCTCTATCAGAGCCAGTTCAAGCATCTGCTCGTCATTCGCAACCCTGATGTAACAGGGAACCGCTTTCAGACCTGTTATTTCAGCTGCTTTAAGCCTGCGTTCCCCTGCTATGAGCTGGTAACGGTCGTAGCCGATTTTCCTGACCGTTATAGGCTGGATTATACCCTGCATTTTGATCGATTGGGCAAGTTCTTCAAGGCTTTCAGCTTCAAAACTTGTACGTGGCTGGAACGGATTTGCACCGATTTTGGAAATGGCAATGTCTGCAATGGCTCCTGCGACATAATCCCCGGAAATATCGCGGGAAGTGATATCAGTTTCCGGGCTTTGCAGAATGGCATCCAATCCCCGGCCAAGCGCTTTTTTCTTAGATGTCATTTATTATATCGATTGTTTTATCAGCTTCGCTCAGGTTTGTCATCCCGTTTTTCTGAAGGATTTCCCTGGCGAGGTTCAGATAATTGATAGCGCCAACGCTGGTGGCGTCATGCATGATCACTGTTTCACCGAAGCTGGGCGCTTCGCTCAGCCTGGTATTCCGGTGGATGATCGTATCAAAAACCATTTGCTGAAAATGAGTCTTAACTTCTTCGACAACCTGCTTCGAAAGGCGAAGACGGATATCGAACATGGTCAGCAGGATACCTTCAATGTCGAGAGAAGGATTTAACCTTGTCTGAACGATTTTGATTGTGTTCAGGAGTTTGCCAAGCCCTTCCAGCGCAAAATATTCACATTGTACGGGAATTATGACCGAATCCGCTGCTGTCAGGGCGTTGATAGTCACCAAACCTAATGATGGCGAGCAATCGATCAGAATAAAGTCGTACTTGTCCCTGACCTTCTGAATAACACGGCGCATCATCTTTTCCCGGCTTGGCAAATTGATCATTTCAATTTCGGCCCCAACCAGGTCGATGTGGGCTGGCAGCAAATCCAGGTAAGGTGTCTGGGTATTAAGAATAATATTGTTTGGATCCAGGTCGTCAATAATACATTCATAAACGCTGGTCTTGATGTTTTTGGGATCAAACCCGACACCCGAGGTCAAATTAGCCTGCGGATCTGCATCTATCAGCAAAGTTTTATATTCAAGGATGGCAAGACTAGCCCCCAGGTTTATTGCGGTAGTTGTTTTTCCGACTCCTCCTTTTTGATTGGCTAATGCGATGACCTTGCCCATTCTTTTTATTTTTTCTTCAGGTGTGCCAAAAATACTATTTAAATCAGCTAAGGTCCGCGGGGAATTATTATAATTTATCAACTAACAGAATATTGATCAAACGCAGGGAAAGCGGGAAATAAAGGGTGTGAAAACTTAAATTTGAATATTTCTGCAGATATTCGCAGAGCATCCGGCGATTCCGCAGATGATAAAAACAGAGATTACCTTGACCGCATTAAATCAATGCAGAATATCGCGCTGATCTGCTGGAAAAAAAGAAATCTCTTATTGATCCTTGCCCTCTTCTCCTGAGGTTCCAAGATCGTCAAAATCCAGGTCAGTGTGGTGTTCATCACCAGAAACCGGCTCATCCTCAATACCTTCAGGCTTTTCACCCGTTTCAACGAAATGCATCACTTCATTCAGGCCAGCCATAAATTTTTCAAAATCTTCCCTGTAAAGAAAGATTTTGTGTTTTTCATAAAAAAACTTGCCTTGTTCGTTGTCAAACCGCCTTTTGCTTTCAGTGATCGTCAGGTAGTTTTCTCCGGACCGGGTGGCTTTGACATCAAAAAAATATGTCCTTTTACCTGCCCGGATAACCCTTGAAAACACTTCCTCTTTCCTTATCTCTTTATTTCCAAACTCTTCCATCATTCGTTCCAATTTTTATTCCATCAACTTCATCACAAAAATAGAAATATTTATTTACACATCATTTTCATCCGACTTTATGAAATTATAGACAATAAAAATGATCTAAAGGTTGCATGAGCTTTCCGGACGCGGGATAAATAAAAAAAATTCTTTGATGGACAAGGAATATTTATACCTTTGCCCATGTAGGTAATACTAAGTTCATTTCGCATCATGCTGAGCAGAAGGCATCTCAGGGTCAAAGTCTTACAAGCTTTGTACGCGTTTTTTCAATCAGATGGCGATGACCTCGCTGCTGGTGAAAAGCAATTAATTAAAAGCACTGATAAACTTTATGAATTGTATATCTGCCAGCTTTCCTTCCTCCTTAAATTAGTTGATTATACGCGAAACAGGATGGAAGAAGCAAAAAAGAAGTTTTACCCTACCGAAGAAGACTTAAATCCCAACACACGGTTAATCGAAAACCGGTTTATCCGGCAGGTCGAAGAGAATAAAGATTTCCTGTGCTGGCGCAATAAATTGAAAATTAATTGGGTCCATGAAGAGCATCTTTTCCAGAAACTTCTCCATGAGTTGAAAAATGGACAGGATTTTATTGAATTTACAAATAAGGAGCAATCAGGTTATAACGATGACAAAGAACTAATTGCCCTGATTGTGATGAATTATTTACCTGAATATGAACTTCTCAGGAATTATTATGAAGATCAAAGCATCTTCTGGTCAGATGAGGATTACGACATTTCTTTGATCATGCTGATTAAAACAATTAAGTCATTTAAAGAACCCTGGGGACCTGAGCATAACCTTCCGCCGCTTTTTAAAGATGGTGATGAGGGGGAAGATCTTGATGTAGACCGGCAATATATGATTAAATTATTCAGATATAGTATTTTACGAAGCCTGGAAAATGAGAAATTGATTGAAGAACAGGCTGAGAACTGGGATTTGGAACGCATCGCTATTATGGATATCATTATCATGAAAATGGCATTGACCGAATTAATGATTTTCCCTTCAATTCCGATAAAAGTTACGATCAATGAATATATAGAGATTTCAAAATCATACAGTTCGGTAAAAAGCAAGCTTTTTATCAACGGTATCCTGGATAAACTGGTCGTTAAGTTGAAAATGGAAGGAAAGATAAGGAAAACGGGGAGAGGACTTATTGAGTGAAGAGTGAAGAGTCAAAAACTTATAACTCTATAAAGTCATAATAGTAGAAAATTTTTAATTTTTAATTAATGAAGAATACTGTGTTTTATGATTTGCATGTTGCAAACGGGGGAAAGATGGTTTCGTTTGCGGGCTTTAACATGCCGGTAAAATTTGAAGGGATCAACGCTGAGCATGAAACGGTGAGAACCGGTGTAGGCGTTTTTGATGTATCGCACATGGGAGAATTCTGGATCAAAGGGCCGAAGGCATTTGAACTGGTCCAGCGTCTTACTTCCAATGACGTAGCCAAGCTGGATGACGGGAAAATCCAATATACCTGCTTTCCTAATGACAAGGGAGGTATAGTCGATGACCTGCTGACTTACCGGGTGGATACGGATACTTACCTGCTCGTGGTCAATGCGGCAAACATTGACAAGGACTGGGCATGGGTCGAAAAGAACAATATTCACGGAGCTGAAATTTACAACGCTTCGGATGAAACCTCCCAACTTGCCGTCCAGGGGCCGAAAGCACTGGCTGCTTTGCAAAAATTGACCAAGACCGATCTTAACGATATTCCTTACTATACTTTTAAGAAAGTTGACATGGCCGGGGTCAAACAGATTATTCTATCCAATACCGGTTATACCGGTGCCGGCGGATTTGAGATTTATATGGAAAATGCCGATGGACCGGCTATATGGCATGCCGTCATGGAGGCCGGGGCCGAATTTGCCATCAAACCTATCGGCCTTGCTGCCCGCGATACACTCAGGCTGGAAATGGGCTTCTGCCTTTACGGAAATGATATCAATGACACAACTTCCCCGATAGAAGCCGGCTTGGGCTGGATCACCAAATTCAGTGAAGGCAATAACTTCATTAACCGCCCCGCCCTTGAAAATCAAAAGGTGGAAGGGGTGAAGAAAATGCTCAGGGGATTTGAGATGATCGACAAGGGAATTCCCCGCCAGCATTATGAAATCTGCGATGAAAACGGGAAAATTATCGGGGAAGTTACTTCCGGGACTATGTCTCCTTCTTTGAAAATCCCAATTGGAATGGGATATGTCGAAACCGCCTATGCTACCATTGGTAGCCATATTTATATCAAAATACGTGATAAGCTTTTAAAGGCTGTCATTGTCAAAATTCCTTTTTATAAACCTTCTAACTGATCCCGTTTTATGCCAGGCCCTGTTATTGAGGTCTGCTTTTCACCGTGAGGAAGGAATAACTGATATTGCCCTTTAAAATTTAAAGGATAAAAACCAGGATAGCGATAAGGACTGCAGCTCCTGCTGCGACCAGCACCCCGCCGGCAGCGGCATCTTTAGCCCAGCGGATCTTTTCATTATAGTCAGGGCTGATCAGGTCGCCGAGCCATTCTATGGCTGTGTTGAAAATCTCGGCGATCAGCACCAGCCCGATTGCCAGGACCAGCAGCCCCCATTCCACCAGGCTTATTTTCATAAAGTATCCTACAACAAAAACGACACCGATAGCAAAAATATGGATAATGAAGTTGGGTTGGGTTATCACAACACCTGAAAAACCCCGCAGGGCGTACTTAAAGCTTTTTAAACGCCTGTATAAAAATGATTTGTTGGGATCCGGATCCATCGCTGTAAATATTTCCATAAAAATACAAAAAATATCCGGCCGGATGAAAAATCTTGCCAGTAAGGTGAAATTAAATTAATTTTACGCGGGAATATAAGCGGTAGTAGCTCAGTTGGTAGAGCATCAGCTTCCCAAGCTGAGGGTCGCGGGTTCGAATCCCGTTTTCCGCTCGCCTTTTCAGAGGTTTTAGGAAGTTGGTTTAAACATGGTTTAAACTAACTTTTTTGATTTTGGACCTTTTAATTTTAGATTCTAAAAAAACTTCTGCATAAAATTTAAAGAATCAATCGTTACCTCTTTAATTCCCATTTCTTAAAGTCATTTTCTCCTAAAAATTCAAACTTTTTCTCAAATAAACTCGCTAAGCGATTATTAGCTGTCGAAAAGAATATTTGACGGTCCTCATTCAAAATGAAGAATCGAAGGAAATCTAAAAAGGATAGTGCATTTAGGTCATCAATGTGAGAAACAGGATCATCGAAAATCATAAGATTAGGGCCGTTCTTTAGTTGACGGTTAAGGCTAATAAAAATTGATAAACCCAAAGCTGTCCGTTGACCAGTGCTTATCTCTGTAATCTTTCTTTTCTGGCCATTTTCCTTGATAAGGAAAAGCTGTTTATCCTGAAATATTAGTGATTTAAACTCTCTCGGTACATGAATGGTTCTAAAAATGTCAATTATTTCACCAAGATTACTATCGAAAAAACTGTTTAACTGTTGCGTTCCATCAGATTGATTAAGAGAACTCAGTACTTTATAAGCAGATTTAATCCGGTCATATTTCTTTTCGTTAGTCTCTTTATAGGCTTGTGCTTGTTTTTTTTCTTTTTCTGCTCTATTCAAGTCATACTGATTTTTCTCTTCGGTTTTGAGTGAAGCAAGATTTTTTTGCATCAGAGTCAATTGAAGGTCAATTTCGGAAAGTAAATCCTCATCTTTTAAATCAATTATTTGGGCAATCTGATTAAAATAGTTTTCAAAAAGACTAATGTTTCTTTTTTCCGTTTCAAGTATGGAATAAAAGTCTTTTAATGTATAAGTTTTATCTTCTTCAAGTCCAAGGCTTTTCGTAAAATTTCTGCCAAGTTGGAATCTATTCTCCTGTATCTTAAGCAGGCTCTCTTTATTCTTTTCAATTTCCGAAGCTAACTGTGCAGTCTTATCCCCAAACAGCTTTTTATTGGCAGGAAGTAATACGAAATCAGCACCAATGTCTGTGGTCAACTTGCTACTCAAATAGGAAAATTCTTCTTCCGTAATATTAAAGGTTTCGGCTATTTGGCGAAAACCAACAAGGTACTGTTTTTGCTCTAAATAATAATTTTCCTTTGCTAAAAACTGTGAAATGTTGCTTGCAATTTGCACTACAGACATCGCTGCTGAATCGACGTTGAAGTTATTATCATAAACAGTTTTCAAGTTCACCAGGCCGTTTAAAAACTGAGTTTGCTTATCAACATTATCTTTCGCATCCTTTAGTTTTTGGTGAAGTGAATCAATTAATAGTTGATTCTTCTTGGAATTCGTTTGTAGGACTTGTTCAATCCTTCTTTTCAGTTCAAATCCATCATAAATTGACTGACAAAGAGGGCATGAAATAGCATCTGGTCTTAGAACTAAATACTCTTTACCAATAATTTTATTTGATTAACTACTTTATCCGTATTACTAAACTGCGCAAGAAGTTTTTTTAATTGAGCATCTAATTCATCTTGTATTGTTCTGGCAGTAGCAAGACCAGTACGGGTTTTACCAAGAAGAACATTGACATTTTCTTTTGAGGTGAAAGCCTGAAGGTCCAATGCTCCAAGGCTATTTTTCATTGCTTGTACTCTCCTTATCGACTCTTCAGAGTCAGCAAGACGTTTACTGAAACCTTTAATCTGAAAAAGTCTTGGATCAGCGAAATATTTAAAGGCTGAACGTAGTAAGTTGGAATTTTCATTGAAGGTGTTAATCTGCTTTTCTTGCAAGGAAATATCCTGAGAAACTTTTTCAAGATTTGTTTTAAACTGATCATATGCAGCTTCTTTTGCTGTAAATTCTTTTTTAATGACGTTTAGCTCATTTCTACTGTTAACTAAAAAGGTCTGAATCCCTAAAGCCTTTTCAGTAAGGGCTTTCACCTGATTAATCACCACTTCTATCTCAGCATACTCCCTTTCGAGATTCAAGCTCTTATTCTTGAAATGTAGCGATTGTAAATTCCCATTAATAATGTCAATTAGTGATTGGAGTGTTTCGGATTTTCCAATTGTAGAAATGACGAGGTTGGCTTCCTTAATAGTATGATCCGCATCATTCATCCCACGATATAAATCATAATACACAGGTTTTATTCTATCAAAGAATCCGCTTATTCTTTCAGAAATATAATTGAATTCACTTCCCAAAATAATATTGGATAAAGCCTGCCTCACTGCATCTTCGTCATTACTTTTCGCTAAGTCATTTGCTGCATCAGTATTATAGAAATTGAATCTGTTAAAAGAATTATAAATCAAATTATCTTTAACATAATTATTACTGTACCAATAAGCGTCCCGTTGCCGATATTTTGAATTATCACTTGGCGTACATAATTCAGCCTGATGTTTATCGTTTATTATTGCTTCGATACAATTGTCGTGCTCTTTCTTACCGGGATTCCTGAAAGTCCTTCCACATGCCACTAATTCGATAGATTCCAGCACACAGGTTTTTCCAACGCCATTAATCCCTTTTATAAGGTTCACTTTTCCAAAGTTAAAAACCCTTGGCTCTTTCGGATGTTCGCGATAAGTTTGCTTTAAAGTGATCTGGTTTATAAATTTGATTTTGATAGCATCCAGCGTCTCAGTATAAGACTCTGTTGTATTAATTTTTTTTGTTAGGTTATTTAAAAACCGATCTACCGCTTCAGTGTATTTGGCTCTAGAATATACTTCCTCCAAGTCAACTTTCTTGAGGGACTCCTTCCACTGAATGACAATATCGGATGAAACTACCGCAACAGATTTATTAAGCTTGAAGAAGTCCTCAAATTGAGATTCAGTGAAAACATATTTGCGGGCATATTTGTCGTTGCGCTCAATTTGTCCTATTGTTATTGGGTTGACTTCATCTTGTAGGAGCAATAAGTAGAGGTTCCATTGTAAGTTGCCAGGATTATTATAGTATTCTTTGGCTAGCACTTCTTCCTGATATTGATTAAATCTATCAAATGGCACTTGTCCACTAATATCCATATAATAAATACCAGCAGGTTTTCCAAATATCTTCAATTCGCCCCGGTACAGATTATCCCTGACAGGGTGTATATCAGGGAAAATATTTTTTGCAAGACTGATTATTCTATCCTTATCTATAATCTTATTGTTTCAAAAAAGTTGGACCATCAAAATCACTGGTTACTGTTATTTTCCCGGCATTTGGATCAGACTTTGATAAGATTCTGTTTCCCCTTCTGTAAAAAACCACTACCCTCCGTTTATTGTTATTGTCATCATCAAATAATGCCTGAAGAAAATCAAAGGTTTTCTCAATCACATCATCAGGCATAGAGCCCATGAAACAAATAGTAGCGATCCGTCCTTCCCCAGTATCAGTTAATATATTAAATTTGTAATTATCAGCACGTGAATTGATATGATAACCAATAACCAAGTCTTCTGCCTTCAGGTCTGCAATACTTTCAGGATATACTGTTTTATTTGGTAAAATATTATTATTTAATTCAGTTATCGTATCTATAAACTCTGTTCTTTGTCTAAGGCTCATGGGATGAGTGTCTTCTGCGAATGTGATCCGGCGGTTAACTTCTGTTTCCTGGTCGATATTAATCGAAAATAGATTCAGAATATTAGTCCAATTGCTTCCGAGTTCTTTATTTATTTTACCGGAGGTGAGGCAAACAAGCTTTTCTTTTTCCAGTATGCAATTATGATGTGAAATGAGAAAATTGCAGATACATCCGACGCCGTTTAAATAATCAACATGTAAATCATTGATACCGTCGTTCAATGATTCAAAATCATTTTGCACAGCATTAAAACCGTAGACTTCAATCAGTTCAGGACCATCCCTCCTGGACTGCTGGGGCATCGCATTCACAATATCAACAGGGGGGGTAGCAATATTAAAAACGATAGGAGAACTGTTTAATATGAATGCGTGCTTATTCATTCCGAAATAAAAATAGTAAAGTCCATGTGAATGATTGTACTTTATTCTATTTTCATCCAGATTAATTTCACCGGATTGAATATAAAATCCGCTTCGGGCCGCATCATATTTTAGAAAAGAGACTCCATTATAAGTTGTGCTTTTGTTCCAGTTAAGAGATATTATTTCCTTTTTACCAAACAGGAAAACGAATTTTCTGAACGCAGTAAAGATTGGGTTTGCGGGATCAGGATTAAGTTGGGGATTATAGATCAAATAAGGACTATCAATCCATCCGATTGCCTTCTGTTTTTGTTGTGTCAATTCAGCTTGAAAATTCATGGCTTCCGAACAAATAAGGGAGAGGAAATTTACAGAATGTATTGGATTTCTTAATATATAAATCTCATTGCCCTGAATCAGATTATTTCTTTCGACCTCTCCGCTCCAAACACTTTGATGATGGGTCTTAAATTGGAGTAAAACGATCAGTTTGTTTAAGCCATCATGTGTGCCCCTGAATAAATAAATCAAAGGGTCCACATAGTTTAATTGATTTTTGAGAACAGCAGTGTCATAATGAACATAAACATTATCTATATTATAATTGGTATGAAAATCAGTAAGTTGTTGTTTGGTCATCGATTCACACCCAACCACCCATAACTTATCGGCAGTGGGCCATTTTTCGGGGTGACTGATAATATCTTCAATTACTAATAAAGGGCATGAATATTCGGGGGTAAGTGCTAAGTCACAGGCTGTTAAACGGGATTTTTCGAAAAAAAGACTTAACTCATGTGTCACATTATTGTGGTTACCTATACGGGTATTATCAGCATGAAGCGCTCCCCCATGCTGGTATAAAAGTATGGAGTGACGTTGCGTAGTTCGTTGGAGTATTGATAAGTCAATGCCAATGTTAAGATTCTCAATTAAAGTAAATTCCATAGTTTAAAAAATTTAAATCAAATTTGAATCCTTAATAATTTAGAGCCACTTAAATTTAAAATTAATCAATGAAATCACATTATAAAAATCTCCTATTCTGAAGGTTTATCGGCAGTAAGTCTATAGTCTCCAAAATGTAATGTGGATATGTAAATTTGAATATAGTCTAAATTACGACATATCTTGTCAAATTGCCTGTTATTATCATATAAAAGAGTGACATCACTATTTTGGACAAAGTAGTTAAACCAGTTGTGAATTCTTAATATTTCAAGAAATATTCTCATTAAATCCGTAATTTTTCATTCTTTAGGCACAGCATTGAATAATCAATACTCCGTTAAAAATTCATGCAGCTAATCTACCGATATTCAGGCACTCCTCATAGAGGCTTCTGTATTTTTCGCAACTCATGTCGAGGGCTAACTTTGAAAAAATAAAATCCGTTATAAACT
>JALNZD010000052.1 GCA_023229505.1 Bacteroidales bacterium
GACCAGACTAATGATTGATATCAAAGTATCATAAGTTGAACGGTCTACACTGCACGGGGCAACGCTTAAATTTAGTAAGTTATTCTTTGTACGGACTATATTGTTCTATATTTAGGGACTAATGACTTAATTCCGAAGAATGTGCTGATAAAATGCGCCTGCAGCCCATCGGAGCGCCAGTAATAATAATACATCAGCTCAATTTCATCGAACGACCAGTTGGCAAACATTCTCTTATAAGGCGCATACCTGAAACCGGCGCCGGCTTTCACGCTGTAAAAGGCTGATAAGTCGTAGTCGGACGTGTAAAAAGTTTCAGTAAGGAGATGTTTCTTAAATGGCATGAAATATTTCGATCCGGATTGCTGGTAAAACCGGAATGAAATGGACGGAGTCAGGTAAGGGTTGACTTTGTAAAAAGTTTCCAATCCTAATGTATTGGAAAGTATGTCGAAATCATCCAGGTAAAAACGATAAAAAGTATTCAGGATCAGGCTTGTACCGATGTAAGCATTGAGTTTAACTCCCACAGGAATTTTAATACGGCGGGTTGGCAGGTGTTCCACCTTCGCCTTATCTTCACCCTTGAAATATACCCTGTGGTAAGGAGTGGAGAGTAATCCTGTCTGAATAATTACACCGGGAAAAAATCCAATGCTCATCCTGCGGTTTATCACCCTTTCAATGCCAAGGCTGAGGTTATATGAGTAACGCATGTAAATATCGAACCAATTGGTATCTCTGAGTTCTACAGGGTAAACCAGGGTGACGGGCTTTTTATAATCATCATTAAGCCTGCCCCAACGCAAGTCATCGAAGAATGCCTGAAAACTGGCATAGTAGCTCGTCATTCCAGCTTTGTCGGGGTGATAGAACCAGAGATTAAAGCCTCCCGATAGAAAATCAGACTCCAGTGACATGCTGCCCGTTAAGCCAAGCTCAATCTGCGGTTTACGGAAATATCGGCTGTAGCCGGCTGAAACCTGGAAATGCGCGTCCTGGTAAGAAGCAGATGACATATTATAATCGATCCGGTCGGTAGATGCAGAGGTAATGAAATCAATGCCGGCATCAAAAAGGATCGTGTTTGTGGAATCGATCTCATGGGAGAAGGAGACCTGAGGTGCATACACCTGCAGCCACCGCTGTCTTTACCCGTTCCTCCCCCGGCAGAGCCTTCACGGTATGCCTGGACCTTTTCCCCGAACGTATCTATCGACCTCTTGCTCATCTTCATAAAATAATCATTCAGGTAAACCCGCTGATAGGGTTTCACAGACTGGCAGGAAGACAGCATAAGGGTTGCCAGCAATAGGAGTAGGATAAGCGGAAGCTTCCTTTTCATTTGATAAAGGTAGGTACTTATTTGTTCAATTCTTCCAAGTTTCAATTTTCAAATTTCTGACTTCTGACTTCTGTCTTCTGGCTTCTCACTCTTTAGTTATTAGCAGCTCAATACCCCGGGAGTAATGAATATTATTCTTATCATCGATGATGATGCAATACGTCCCCGGCAGTTGCGCGATAAAATCCAGGCCAGTTTCCACGCCCATGACAAATACTGCGGTGGCCAGTGCATCTGAAAGCTCGGCATCAGGACTGATAATAGTTACACTTTGCACTCCTTTTGTCGGGTATCCTGTCCGTGGATCAATAATATGGGCATAGCGGATGCCGTTGATCTCGAAATACTTTTCATAATCCCCCGATGTTGCTACGGCAGCATCAGTTACAGGGAGCCAAAGCAGTATCTTGACCGGATTCGTCGGGTCGGCAATTCCGACTTTCCAGGAGCTGCCGTCAGGGCGGATTCCCCAGGCTGTGAGGTCACCACTGGCATTGACCACTCCGCTGGTAATGCCCTTTTTCATCAACATCGTCTTAACTATTTCCGCCGCATAGCCTTTCCCGATGGCGCCGAAACCGATCCGCATCCCGGGTTTCGAAAGAAAAACCTGCGATGAATCCATCAGGAGGATATGCCGATACCCGACCGAACCCAAAGCTTGCATAACCGTTGAAGAATCCGGCATCACCGGATTTTTCCGGTCGAATCTCCAGAGTTTTCCCACCCCGCCAAAGGTGATATCAAAAGCTCCCTGGGTCAGTTCCGATATTATTATGCTTCTCCGGATGAGTTCGTAAACCTCCGGGGACAACCTTACAGGTTCCTTTCCGGCATTTGCATTCAACCTGCCAGCCTCCGTGGTGTCGCTCCATTCTGAAATCATGTTCTCGATCCGTTTGACTTCATTGATGCTCTCCTGTATCAATTGCCACCCATTGTTGGAATTGGCTGAATCGACGATAGTGAATTCAAAGCCGCAGCCCATGAGCATCGCGCTGGTCCTGAATTCCTTAAGACAATCCGTCTCAGGCATCGCATTTTTCATCTGCCTGATAAACTCTTCCGTACTTTGATGTTCATACCAAAGTGTTGTGATGATGTTTCCATCCGGGTTTAACAGGACCAGGTGCGGGAACAGGCCGGTAGGATTGTATTTTTCCGCCAGTTTTTCATTTTGTAAGATGATCTCAGGCGAAAGTTTCTTCTTTTGCGGGAATTCGGCTTTCAGGATGACCAGGTTTTCTTCAGAATATTTGATGAAGCTGCTGTCGGAGAAGATCTCTTTCTCAAACCGGATGCAGGGGACACACCAGTCGGAACCGGAAAAGATCAGGAATACGGGGCGGTTCTGTTCTTTTGCACGTATAAATGCCTCTGTTTCATTATCTAGCAACTGGGCAAAAGCAGGAGAGACCAGGAATAGAAGGATGATCAATACCCAAAGCGCCGGATAGATAAATCGAATCTTGAAGGTTATCATGAATAACGGAAACCGTTTGTAAAATTAAAGGTAATCAAATACGGGAATTCATGGACGATTTTACATTTACAATCCATAAATGCAAAATGTAAAATGCAACATGAAAAATTTATCGCGATGCCCTAGTTTCTACAAATATGGAACTCCTCCGGAGTTCTTCCGAAAGCATTCCGGATTTTAAATTACAAGCCATCAATACCAACCGCGAACTGGGAACTGCGAACTATCCAACTACCTCACAACCATAAACTTAGCGTTTGCCTTCATCGCCTGTCCATTCTTCAGCACCGCAAGGTAAATCCCAGTCGGATAACCTTCCACATTGATCTGCACCTCATTTTGCCTATCCGGAACTTTGATTTCCAATACTTTCCTCCCAAATATATCATAAATACAAATTGAATAATCCTTTCCCTCATTCAACATTAAACATTCAACATTCAACATTTCCCGGCAGGGATTCGGCCACACCTCCAACCCACCCGTCTTACCGTCATACAGTCCTATAGTCTTATCGTCATCCTCCACCCCCACAATCACCCCGCAATCATCCGGCACAATGGTATCTGATGCAATTTGATACGGGCAAAGGCTGTCGTAAATAAAAGGTGTGGTATAAAAAGTGTCCTGCTCGAGATCCTGGGTTAGCTTGAAAAGGTAAGTGTCAAAATCTCCATTTTCTTCTATTGTGTTATAAAACAATAGTTTGCCATCATGTGTAATGGCCGTTTTGCTCAGCCAACCTGTATTTAGTAAAGTTAGGGAGTCTTTTATATTTCCTAGAGTATCGAAAATGATAGCACGGGATCGAGGTCCATCTTCATTGTAACTCCAGTTTGCTCCACCGGCCAAGAGGGAATCGTTAAAAAAAACAGCAGAGAAAAGAGTTCCCCAATCGTAATCCTCATGAACTAAGTCATAGACTCCAATGACATTTCCAAGCAGATCAATTTTAACCAATGAAGGACGTTTTGCGTAAAGAGTGTCAGAATGATAATAGTGGCTTATGCAGGAATAATAGTATTTTTGGGTGGGATTCATTAATGATGATAATGCCTTACCTCCCAAACAACCAGTCTCCTTGTGAAGTACAATTTCCCATTCAAAATTCCCCAATGAATCTACCTTGACATAATATGGATGAAGCCAGGCAATGGATGGATTTACTGGATCAGGATAACCACAATAGCCTGTCATCAGAAAGCCATGATCAGGAGTCAAGATCAAATTCGATAAGTCTTCATTATCGACGCCCTGATCTGGACTTTGGTAATACTGCTGCCATAATAATTCTCCGTCTGGAGAGAATTTTAAAATACCTGTCCTGTTATTATACAAAGGTAGAAATGCCCCAAAAATGAGTGCAGCACAACCTCCATCCGGAGTAATGACAATGCTTCTGAAAAAATCATTGTCACTGGTTGTCAAAATCAGCCTGCACCACTCCTTCTCACCGCATTCGTTCAATTTAATAATTAGCGGATCCACCATCCCTTCATTAATTGTACCGCCACATAAATAGATATTACCACTTGAGCTTTGCTTAAACTGATCAACCACTGTTGATCCATTGATGCTCCCCAAGAATTTATCCCATAAAATCATCCCATTCTCATCTGTTTTTGTTAACCAAGTATAATGAGGGAAATTGGGTACGACCCAACCGGTAAGCAAGTACCCATGGTCGTATGAAACATCAATGAATATACCTGGGCCAGTCAAATCATCATGGTATTGCTGTATCCACCTATTTTGAGTGTAGACTGAAAAACAAGTGAATACCGTAATTAAGAATATAAGCGTTATTCGTCTCATTAGAATTACTCATTTATAAGTACAAATTTTGAGGATTCTAATATTTCTCCATCCATGACTAATTGTACACTATATACCCCAGAAGCAAGTTTAGCCATGGGTATAACGATCTGATTCTTACTTCCTATGAGACTTTGCCGGTAACATGGCTTTCCCTCTAAGGAATAAATATCAATCCAGGGGTTTCCTGCTTTCCCTGACAGATCATAAGAGACTATAATGTAATCCTTTGCCGGATTCGGAAATATACTTAACCTATTGTCTTTTTGTTTTGAATTTCCATGTTTGTCAGGAATAATTAGTGATGATTTTAAGTTATCCGATAAATAAATCGGTTCAATATAATCTGTAATTCCATTAGCCACCAAAACATTACGAGCAAGTGAACCGGGTTTGGATTCTCTTGATTTAAGTTCCGTTAATTGCTCAACCATCAATGAATCGAGAATATCGTTACCTTGTTTTAAAGGCCATAGTATTTCCATTAGGAAATTATAATCCTCATAGTCTTGCGTCTGCTCAATTGTTAGATTTGTCAGCTGAGGAATCATTTCCAAAGTATTGAAGCAGTTGAGTGAATCATTGTTATAAAAATACAAAAAAGCGAGTCTGTAAAGAATTTCCGGATCAGTTTCACCAGACCAAAGACTAATTAAGCTATCCATTGATCCTAGAAAATCAAGTGTATCCTGTTTATATAATGATTCTAATTTGTATAATGATTCGTACTTTGCAGCCACATGTTTTGCCATTTTAGCTTCAAGAATTTCGAGTTCTCCGTCAATATTTCTTCCTTGAAGAATCTCGCCCATCATTTCATCCGGCATTGGATCAAATCTTTCATTAATTTCATCAAGTATTTCCGTTGATTTAGCAGACTGTGGATTAGCAACCAGTATATCCCTTAACATAGCATTTGGAAGTACATTCTCTTTATAAATAGCTGATTTCATCACCGTATCTGATAAATAGGGAGATTCATCCGGTTCCATAGTTCCATCGTTCCGTGTAAATCCGATGCATACGCAGTAATCCGCGTGTTATTTAAATGGAACGCGGATAACGCGAATTTTGCGAATGACCGTGAATTATTTTAAATTTAAAATTGAATTTCGTAAATTACATTGACAATGCCGAATGCCGAATTGACAATCGTGTAATTAGATCCTCAATTACCTGGCTACGACAAACTTCCTGCTTTCCAATAAATCAAAACCTTTTTTCAGGATAGCAATATACACACCTGATGTAAAACCTTCTACATTCACCAGAACTTTGTCCTGCCCATCCGGGATTTTTATTTTTTGAACTTTCCTCCCAAATATATCATAAATACAAATTGAATAATCCTTTCCCTCATTCAACATTAAACATTCAACATTCAACATTTCCCGGCAGGGATTCGGCCACACCTCCAACCCACCCGTCTTACCGTCATACCGTCCTACAGTCCTACCGTCTTCCTCAATCCCCACAATAATCCCGCAATCATCAGGGACGATGGTATCCGATGCAATCTGGTAAGGGCAAAGGCTGTCGTAAACAAAGGGAGTCGTGTAAAATGTGTCCTGCTCAAGATCCTGGGTCAATTTGTATAAGTAAGTATCAAATTCACCTGATAAGTGACTTGATATTAGAATTAGGATATTACCATCAAATGTCTTTTTTGTAAACCCTAAAAAGTAATCATTAATAATAGTAACAGAATTAGTGATATGGCCCAAAGTATCAAAAATTATAACTCGGGATTGGTAATCGTCATCATCATTACCCCAACCGGCACTTCCGGCAAGTAATGAATCATTTAAAAAATCGAAAGTCATTAATTTGCCGTAATCATAATTACCGTTAACTAAATCATATACTCCCATAACATTACCTTGCATATCTATTTTAACAATTGAAGGTCTTGTTGCTGATAATGTATCAGAATGATAATAATGGCTAATACAGGAATAATAATAGGTTTGTTCCGGATTTAACAAAGTCATAAATGCATCTCCTCCTATATCTGCTGTTTCTTTGTGCAGTATTATTTCCCATTCAAAATTACCCAGTGAATCTACCTTGATATAATAAGGATGAAGCCATCCAATTGTTGGGTTATCCGGGTCAGGGTAATAACACATTCCAGTCATCAGAAAACCATGATCAGGTGTTAGAATTAAATTCGATAATGCTTCACCACTAACACCCTGATCCGGACTTTGGTAATATTGCTGCCATAATAGATCACCTTCTGGAGAAAACCTTAATATACCTGTCCTGTAACTATACAAAGGTAGGAATGCACCAAAAATTAGTGCAGCATAACCGCCATCTGGAGTAATGGCATTGCTCCAGAAAAAATCATTGTTACTTGTTGTTGAGATTTTTTTGCACCATTCTTTCTCACCACAAGCATTCAATTTGATAATAATTGGATCGGTACCATCATCATTACCAGCAGAACCACATAGATAAATTTCCCCATTTCTGTTTTGACTAATGCGAGCAACTCCAATATTGTTATCTTCACCACCGATGAATTTTCCCCATAAAATTTCCCCATTGATATCTGTCTTGATTAGCCAGGTATAGGGTGGATAATTTGGAGTTACCCACCCCGATAATAGATAACCTTTATCATATGAAATATTCAAACTCATACCTGGGGCATCCATATCATTTAGATATTGCTGAATCCATCTATTTTGGGGATAGCCGGAAAATTGAGTTAGTACTGTTAGAAAACATATCAGCGTAAGTTGCCTCATGAGTATGTTTATTTAGATAGTACAAATTTTTCAGATTCTAATATTTCCCCGTCATTTTCTAAACGAATACAATAGACACCTGAGGAATAACCAGACAAAGATATTATTGCCTGATTTCTTGTTCCATATAGATTTTGTTTGTAGCAAGGTTTTCCATCTATGGAACTTATGATAATACTTGACTTACCTAGTCTTCCTTTCAAGTCATAAGAAACAATGATATAATCCTTTGCCGGATTAGGAAATATAATTAACCTATTGTCTTTTTGTTTTGAATTTCCATGTTTGTCAGGAATAATTAGTGATGATTTCAGGTTATCCGATAAATAAATTGGTTCAACATACTCAATAATACCGTTTGCCACCAAGACATTACGAGCAAGTGAACCGGGTTTGGATTCTCTTGATGAAAGTTCTGTCAATCGTTCAACCATCAATGAATCGAGACTTTTGTTACCCTTTTCTAAAGGCCACAGTATCTCCATAAGCGAATTACAATCATCATAGTCTTGAGTCTGCCCAATTGTTAGATTTGTTAACTGTGGGACCATGTCCAAGGTACTAAAGCAGTTGAGTGAATCCTGATTATAAAGATACAAAAAAGCGAGTTTGTACAAGGATTCCGGATCTGATTCTTCAGACCAAAGATTGATCAAACTGTCTAATGATCCCGTGAAATCAAGAGTGTCTTGTTTATAATAGGATTCCAATTTATGAAGCGATTCATATTTGGTTGTCTTATGTGTAGCTAATTCGCCCTCAAGGATTTCAAGAGCCCCTTCAAAGGTTCTTCCTTCCATTATCTCAGCCATCATCTCTTCAGGCATGGGATCGAATCTTTCATTTATATTATCAAGTATTTCCGTTGATTTAGCAGACTGTGGATTAGCAACAAGTATATCCCTTAACATTGCATTAGGAAGTACATTCTCTTTATAAATAGCTGATTTCATCACCGTATCTGATAAATAGGGAGATTCATCCGGTTCCAAGGTTCAAAAGTTCCAATGTTCCAATGTTTATGGGTTTTACAGTTTTTATAAAGACCTTGCATATAATGTCTCTACAAAACAGGTCTTCCGATAGCGAACCAGGAACTATCTTGCTACAACAAACTTCCCCGAGCAAACATACTGACTTTCATCTTTCAGCACCGCCAGGTAAATTCCCGGCGGATATCCTTCCACATTGATCTGCACCTCATTTTGCTTTTCCAGAACTTTGATTTCCTGCACCTTCCTCCCGAAAATATCATAAATCTCCAATCTCAAATCTTTGTTAAATCGTCCACCGTCCATGTTCAATCGTACATGAAGCAGTTCACTCGCTGGATTGGGAAATAACTCTATCCCTCCCTTCTTACCGTCGTACCGTCCTACCGTCTTATCATCTTCCTCAATCCCCACGATCAGCCCGCAATCATCCGGCACAATGGTATCTGATGCAATTTGATACGGGCAAAGGCTGTCGTAAATAAAAGGTGTGGTATAAAAAGTGTCCTGCTCGAGATCCTGGGTTAGTTTAAACAAAGTAGGGTCAAACTCACCTGATGTATGATCTGAAATTAAGATAAGAATTTTATCATCAAACGTAGTTTTTGTAAATCCCAAAAAGTAATCATTAAGTATGGTAACAGAATTAGTTATATTACCCAAAGTATCAAGTACCACTACCCGGGATTGCGGTTCATCTTCTTCATTTCTCCAGCTTGCACTGCCTGTTAACACTGAATCATTCAGAAAATCAAAAGTCATTATTTTTCCAAGATCATATAATCCATGAACCAAATCATATACTCCCATAACATTTCCCTGCAAGTCCAACTTAACTATGGCTGGTCTCGTCGTATAAAGTGTATCAGAATGATAATAGTGGCTAATACAGGAGTAAAAATTGGTTCCTGATGGATTGACCAATGACATGAAAGCTTGTCCTCCGATGTCCCCGGTTTCTTTATGTACAATCGTTTCCCATTCAAAATATCCCAAAGAATCAGCTTTGATATAGTACGGGTGAAGCCAGGCAAGGTCCGGATTTTCGGGATCAAGATAATAGCAAAAACCTGACAAGAGAAATCCTTCATCAGGCGCTAGATTCAAATCGGATAATGTTACCCCGCTAACGCTTTGATCAGGACTTTGATAGTACTGCTGCCATAATAAATCGCCGCCCGCTGAAAACTTCAAAATTCCTGCCCTGTAAGTAAACAACGGTATAAATGCCCCATAGACCAAAACAGCACAACCACCATCCGGAGTACAGACTACATCCCAGAAAAAATCATTGTCGCTGGTTGTTGAGAATTCCGTGCACCACTCCTTCTCACCACAGGCATTTAGTTTGATGAGCATTGGATTTGCGTCATTACCACTCATTGTACCACCGCATAAAAAAATTTCTCCAACAGAATTCAGGCAAATTTCTTCTATCGCAAGGGTTGAATTATTGGCCCCACCGATTAGTTTCTGCCATAAAACCTCTCCATTAATATCCGTCTTGATTAACCAACTATAGTGTGGTAAATTTGGACTTATCCATCCTGATAACAAATAACCATTGTCGTACGAAATTTTTAAATCCTTAACTGGTGCATTGAAGGCATCCATGTAATGCATTAGCCACCTGGATTGAGAAAATGAGCCGTAATTAATCAGACCAATTAAGAGGAATATTAGAATATTTTGTTTCATAAAAGTCAATCATTTAGAAATCACAAATTTAACTGTTCCGATAATTTCTCCATTATTTTTCAATTGGATACAATAAACACCAGATGAAAATCCGGATAAAGAAATAATTGTCTGATTTTTTATCCCATTTAAATACTCCTGATAGCATGGTTTTCCATCGATTGAACTGATGCTAATGCTTGACTTTCCTTGTCTTTCTTTAAGGTCATAAGACACGATGATATAATTTTTAGCCGGATTAGGGAACACAATTAGATTGGATTTATAAGATTTAGTATCTCCGGATTTATTTGGATTGACAAACACGGATTTCAATTCGTATGCAAGATAAATTGGCTCAATATATTCAATTATACCATTTGCTATCAGTACATTACGAGCCAAATATCCAGGTTTTGAATTGTGTGACATTAATTCTGAAAGTGGTCCAACCAATGTGGAGTCCAAATTGGTTGTATTGTGATTCAAATTCCAAAGAATTTCAAGAAGCAAGGAGTAATCATCGTATTCAAGCATTTGTTTATCAGTTAAAGTTGATGATTGCGGTATGCTATTTAATGTGTTGAAACAATTTGTCGAATCATGCTTATTAAGATATAAAAAGGCTAACTTATATAATATTTCCGGGTCATTTTCCATGGACCAAAGGGCTATTAGGCTATCTTGAGATCCCAGGATATCAATTGTATCAAGCTTATAATATAATTCTAGTTTATGCAGTGATTCATATTTGAAAGTCATATGTGAAGCTAATTTACCTTCAAGAATTTCAAGATTACCTTTGATATTTCTGCCCTCTAATATGTCATACATCATCTCTTCAGGCATAGGTTCAATCCTTTCATTCACCCTTTCTATTATCTCCGAGGATTTAGCGGATTGTGGATTTGCTACAAGAACATCCCTGATCATCGCGTTTGGTAAGACATTTTCTTTATAAATAGCCGACTTCATCACCGTGTCGGATAAATATGGAGACTCATCCAGCAATTGCTGCCTGATTTGATAAGCTTCATCAGGTAGACTTGTTACAACTTCAAAATTAAGGGCATAAGTGTCCCCACCGTCTAAGAAGGTTTGAATACTATCAGAGTATAAAGTAACCAATCCCTTTTCTGAAGACACCACACTTTTTTCCAAACTTAAATTGATGCCTCCGCCTCCATAATTAGATGGACAAGCAGCATCTTTAGATTCAAATGTATATCCAAAGGCAGGTTTAGGATCCACTAAAGGCTCAGGGGAATAAGGATCTGGAGAAATTTTATAATCAGTTTCATTTTCGCCATGGTAATTGTATGTAATATTATTACAATAGTCATGGTTAAAATAGTTGAACACAGGAGGATCGCCGAAAGAGAATGTATTTCCAGCCAGAGATGTAAGTGAGCTTCCATTACCTTGATTCTGAGCAATACCCTGGTTTCGGCCTTGCAGCCAAAGACCATGCGGCGGTCCTTTTTCAGGTATAACATGAATATCATTCATACAAAGATCAAAGTTATTGCATTTCAGGCAAAGTCCTTCTCCTGTTTCATTCCTGTTTTGTCCGTAGGCTACAATTCCATAAGCAAGATCCGAGAAATCATTTTTATAAACTTCGTTAGGCTCAGAGCCTGAATTGTTAATGTACATTCCTATATTTTCATCCAGGCCATCGCCCCAACCTTGAAAGGAATTTTCTTCAATCGTGTAGCCACTGCAAATTTCCAGATAAAGGCCATATCGCGGAATTTCATTACCGGTCGATTTTTCAGGAACAGTAAATGTATTAAAATTTATGTTGGCATTATTTATGCAACTGACAAACATTCCTTTTTGGTTCAAATGAAAGTCGGAGTTCAAAACGGTGATTGACCTGTTCTCCCTTCCCTGCCCATGAGATTTAATCCCGTAACTTAAGTTATAGAAATAATTTTTTTTAAATAAACTACAAGGTGGGTTTCCGTCCAGACAAAGCCCATGCATGAAATACGCCGCATTATAACTTTCAATTCCATTACCTCTGCTATTCCAGTTGTATTCTTCGCCTGAAGTATTCATAAATTGGTTTCCACTAAGTCTTATACCAACAACATCATCCATTCTTATAAAAGCCACAGGGCTGGCTCCATTTTCAGCTAAATGACCATTCGTAATGAAAGTTGAATTTGAAATATAACTTGCATAATCCAATTCATTATGTGGTGGATTATATGGATCGAAATTGCGATAATTATAGAATCTGATTCCATAGATATTGTTTAAAAAAGTTGCTTCTCTGCACAGAAGTTCGCCACCTGTATAATTCTCGTCAACCGCTCCATTCACCGATTTAACTGTTGCAACTCCAATCCGTGCATTCTCAATGACCGCATTTCCACTTAACTCAACTTTGCCTGGAGGAAAGTTGAGATCATATTGGCTTTTATCTTTGTATCCCCAAACCTGGATCCCTTGCCAAAGACCGCCACAGGCTGACGTTATGATACCACCGTCAACCACAAGCCTGCCACCGCGTTGCACAATAATTTTAGAATCATCAGGCATTGCTACCCTACCGGTAATTGTCAAAGTTACATCTTCTGGAATAATAATATCTCTGGTCAGAACTTTGTAATCATCCCAAACGAGAGGATCTACCTCTGGATCAATGGTCCAAGGATCGTTTGGGTCATAAGTACAGGCAGGTTCTTCGTAGACAGCATTATTAAAAGAATTTAGCCGGTACAATGGCCATTGATCATGACCGGTTTCCCCATCGGTTTTCCATACATTAACATAACCTCCATATACGGCTACAATTTCGTTCAACCCATCATGGTTTACATCACCTATAGCCGGTGTTGCCATTAATCCATCGACTGCCAGCGGCCAACCCGGAACCTGAGAGCCATCGAGATTAAATGCATAAATGAAGTTATTAACGGGGTCAGCAATAATGATTTCACTCTCGGGGTCTTTGTCGACATTCGCAACTAAAGGTGCAACATAAGGACATTCGAGACCTTCAACTTCAATTGGAAAATGACCATTAAAATATTCTCCTGTAGCTTTCCAGGCATATACTTTTCCAGCATCTGCAATGATAACTTCAATGATTCCATCAAAATCAAGGTCAGCCACGGTTAATGCAGGATAATTGCCATTATCTGTGCTGGAAATATCAATAATGTGATTAGTTTGATCATACGTCCAATTTGTTACTTCGCTTTGATCATGATTTAGAGCGAAAATATGAGCTTTTTTATCGGAATAAGCTGAAAGAAGTATAATTTCAGGATTAACATCTGAATGATCAAGTTCCGCTACAACTGGTCTGCAATCCATGCCAATCAAATTTTGCCATTCTTGTGGTACATAAAATGCTCCAGAGATTCCCCGATACTTACTACCATCATAATTATAAATAAACAATCCCGCACTACCCTCATAACCAATTATTATTTCCTTTTTTTCATTTAAATCCAAATCAGCTACCACGGGAATCCCATTGGTAGTGGTATCAACAGCTACTTTTGGCCAACCTGGATAAATCCAACTATTATCATGTTCATAGGTCCATTGAACATTTAGTTGACCGTGCCAAATATTTGCTCCAATTATTTGAATATCTTCTTGATAATTTAAATCTAATGGTGAAGCAACCAACGCATTTTTCACGAAGTGATTTTCGCCATATTTATGAATCAAATCTGGCTTTTTGTCCTCATCTGGATCACCGGCTGAGTAAAGAAATATTTTTTTATGGTCTTCTGATGAAGTTCCATCTGTTGTTGCAAATGCCACTTCACCATAAGATGGATTATTGTTCATTTCTCCGATGATTGGTGTTGCCTTCATTCCTGCATTGGAGAAGTTTTTAAATCCGGCGTAAGTAGTAATATTACTATCAATATTGTACAATTCATCACCATTGGAATAGAAGGCATATAATGCACTTTTTGATGCGGTGTAAATACCACTGCTACCATCATCCATTGGAAAGAAAATTTCCAGTTCCGGATTATCACCTTCGACTACTTTTGTCGGAATTGCGTTATAGAGAATTGGTGATCCTTCGGATCTTAATCCATAATCAGGCACGAACAATGGCCAGGGTTCCAATGAGGGGAGAGTGGTCCATGCTTTGAGAGCTGTAGTAAATGGCCCTTGCGGTAATCCGTTTGTATAAGAAGAAATTTTGTAATAGTAAACTTTACAGGTTTCAACATTAACATCGGTGTAAACTGAGAAATTATTTATATAAAGGTTTAGTCTTTGATAATAGTTTGAATCTTCAATATCGCCGCCGGGAGGTAAAGTATCAGGATCAAGCCTGTAAATATTAAATCCTTTTGAAATAGACAATGGTAGTGGATCCCAGGTTATCGTGATACTTGCATTATCGGAAAAATACGCGATACTATCAGGTTTTATTTTATTATTTATCAGAATATCGAACACATAGTTTTTATTATTAGAATCTTTGATTTTTAATTTTATTGGAAATGTGGCTGTAAAACCTAAATTAGCATTCATTGTGACTTCGAATGATCCAACACACCATGAAGAATTAAGCGGTTCAATTGGATTAAAGGAAACTTGACCGGGGTACTGACCATTTTGAATCGAAATAATGTAATTATATAATGAATCAAGTTCAATTACTGCTTCAGTAATTACAGCGTTCAGGCTCCCGGTATTCAACAATTCCACATTAAAATGTACAGACTCTGCCGGGTCTGCAAATATATCCCCATCTGTGGACCAGGATATTTTGTTTCCTCTATAGACCAGTTGAGAGGCCTTGACCTGCAGAAAAAATTCTTCAATGAAAGAGTATTGGTCATCATTGGAGAGGATTTGGAGGCTGAATGGAATGAATAATAAATCAGGCGTATCATTATCAATGGTTATTTCAAATTCACTTATAGATGGCTGAGAGGAACCCGGTCCTATATCTTCATATTCTGAAGACCCTTGAGTAATTGTTGCATACCCCGGTTCAGTGGATAGAGTAGCTTTAATACCGGTTGCATCAATAATGTTACCAGAGTTTTCCAACAATATTTTGAATTTATTTACTCCTCTGTGTAGGTCAAGATTGTTCGGATCAAAATCCTTAATATAAAGATGAACGTCAGGCTCGGAATTTACCGCAACATTGATCGTTGTGTCAGCATAAAGATGATTTGCAGCAGTAGCCCTTATCCGTATTTGTCCTGGCGTATCCGGTTTACAATTAAAAGTCACGTCATGTGTGCCCCAAGGACCTGTTGTTTTTTTTACGCCATATACTTCATTATCTTTAAAGATACACACTAAGGCTTGTTCATTAGGCGATAAGCCATCAATGGTTACCATAAGATTATTCACCCCAGTTGTTAAAGAGCTAGGATTCACAGTTATTTCTAAATCCTGTTTAATACTTGATGTCCATACTTGTAATTCAGGATCACCTAAAAAATTAAGATTTCTCTTATAAAAACGACCGTCAACCTCAGACATTGCAATCCTTGATTCATAGAATATTTTACCCAAATTAAAAAGTGTATCATTATACAATTTTTCGAAAAATTTGTGACATTGAGGTTCTCCATTTTCCCATCCAAAACCAATATTACCGATAAAGCCTATTCCTATTCCATGAAAATTGTTAATTCCTGAGCCATTTATAAAATGTTCCGCAATGCAGTCTTTATTAATTTCATTCGGTTGACATCCACCAGAAAACATTATTTTTAGTATATCATCAGCTTCTAATTCCAGGTTATTCATATCATTTAAGGATATACAAGAGTTATTGCAGAGCTGTGAAGTCCCCAGGCTTGAAAAACCGGAATGGTCGATATGAGCGAAAATGTGTTGTTCTCCCTCTTCAATATCCCCTTTTAATGCGTCGAGTACAATATCCTTGTTAAGCTCATAATCCTCGTACCAGTTTATAACGTCCAAATCGTAAATTCTCGTTGTAGAATTTTGCAGATTACCTGGTAAAGCATCAAAAACAGGATTCATCCAAAATTTCATTCCCCTGGCATCACCACTATCATTTTCATTCATACATCTTCTTAGATTTGCTCCTATCAATGTAATTTTTTCAATACAATTTTGAAACTTGTTTTGCTCATATTGTTTAATTTTATTAACAAAATTATTTGTTTCTTCAATATTTTTAACCGGGGCTCTTCCAATCCAATTGTCGGGGAATAAATCCAAAGAATTATCATCATCCCAGAAATCGCAGTCTCCATCAGGGTTCCAGTTATAATTTTCATTATTATCCTTATGAACATCACTAAAATATAGGTCAGTAACCCTTAGAAAGCATGAACCAGTATATTGATCACATTCATAAGTCGCAATTCTTGATGGTATAATTCCCGTATCACCTCCCAATAATACATAAATAGCATCTCCCCAATTATTGCGTACATCTTTAAGATAATTAAATATTTTTTCAGCCAGATCAAAACCAGGGTAATATTCTTCAATCTGACTGGTCGTCACTACTAATACTGGTATGCCTTTTCCCATTTTCCATTCAGCTAATTCATCAAATGAACTTTTTAACTCGTCATTAGTTATAATAATATATTCCACCACATCTCCACCTGCCCAGGGAAGAAAAAATAAATTAAGGGGACGTGTTCCTTCAGAAGGTGGTTCTATGAATTCACAAATAGGCCCGCTTTCATCAATGTCCTCGGGATTATCGACGGTTTGAGCTAAAAATTCATGGATTTCCTCATATTGATGAGATGTCATTTTTTTTATCAGCGGATCTGTTCCGGTAATTTGGTAATTTACAGTAAATGTAATTGAATTAAAAAGTGTTAGTTCCAGCTCAGAAGGAATGTACTGTAAAGGAAACACCCTTAATCTCACCATTGTATAGCCTAAATAATTAGTCAATGCTTCAATTTCAATTAATTCTCCATTGTACCGGGAATTTGAAGAATAATACACTGAGTCGGGTTCTACAAAAGGAGGTGCCGGTCTCCCATCTAAAATGGCGGGAGTTTGTGTCGGATAAACCAGATATGATGCAGGAAAAGTAAAATGTGTCGTATCAGAAAAACTAATATCAATAATTTCAGCATTTTTAGGTAGTAAATATTGTTTGATAATCACCGGCATGTGAGGTGCACCAATCACATCAGTAAACTGGCAACCAAAAAAAGACGGTTGAGTATAACCATTAATCGTGTCAAATTTTAAATCTGGCACATCAAAAGTCAAAGTTGCTGTGAGTTGAGCATTTGCAAGGAATGTTAAAAATAGCAATCCCAATACCAGGATTAAAGATTTAAAAGTTTTCATAACAAATTGGTTTTTGAAGGTTAATAAATGAAATAGAAAAGACTTGATTGCAAAGAAGGAATTAACTGAGGAGATGGTTTTCCGGAAAAGAAATTTAATGGGAAATAAAAGGAGTTTGGACTCTCTCTCTCTCTCTCTCTACGGAAATGCTATGTTGATAAATCCATTCCATGCTGGAAGTATTAAAACCGGGCGATTTTTCATGAAATGGGTGATGTAAATGTACAAAATTAAAAGCTAGAAAGCAAGAGCGTTTTATAACTTTTTAGAACCCCTATGGAGTTCAAATGACCACTTAATGACAACCTTATGACTACTTTCTGACGACTTAATGACCAATGACCAATGACTAATGACCAATGACCAATGACTAATGACCATTGACCGCCTTAACCCACCTCGGCACCGCATCAACAAGAATGATCACCAGGGAAGCCATAATAATTATAGTAAGTACAAGATTGACCAAGCCCTGCACCCGTGTCGCGTTTTCTGCGACCTGTGGGATAAAGATGTTTTTGATGTTCATGAAACCGGCTGTCATGGTAGTAATTCCTACGAAAGCCATGGGCACAATTGTTATCCAGGCGTATTTTGGTTTGCTGTGGTTGATGATGTATGAAGTTCCGATAGCCAGGGCGATGGTGCCCATCAATTGGTTGGCCGTACCGAACATCGGCCAGATGGTACTGACGCTCCCGGTATAGACAAAATAGGCCCAGGCGAAGACTACAATAAGGCTTGCGAGAATGTTGCCAGGCCATAACCAGCGGGTATATCCGAAGGGCTTGTAAATCTTTCCCAGGATTTCCTGCAGTACAAATCTTGCAATCCTGGTTCCGGCATCGATAATCGTCAATATGAACAAGGCCTCGAACATGATCGCAAAATGATACCAGTACGACATCAGCTTCTCCAGCCCGGGGATGGAGGAGAAAATCTGCGCCATGCCAACGGCCAGTGAAACCGCTCCTCCCGTTCGGCCTGCGATCTCTTCGCCTACTTCTTTGGATAAGGTTGATAGGTTTGATTCGGTAAAGCCCATTTCCTGCAAGGTGGGGAGAAGCTGGGCAAACTTCTCTACCGGAACATTGATCTGGAAGTAATCCAACGGGAACAGGCTGCTGGCGGCGATGAGCGCCATTACACTGACAGCTCCTTCGGAAAGCATGGCTCCCACCGCAACGAATTTGATATGCGACGCTTTCATGATCATCTTAGGCGTTGTCCCCGAACTGACGATGGAATGGAAGCCGGATATGGCGCCGCAAGCAATCGTAATGAACAGGTAAGGGAATAATGGCCCGGGAATGATAGGCCCGCCGCCATGGATAAAGGGTGTGAAAGCCGGCATTTTCATCTCCGGCATTACAACAATGATGCCCACGGCAAGCATGGCCACTACAGCCAGCTTCATGATCGAGCTGAGGTAATCCCTTGGTGAAAGCAGCACCCAGACAGGCAGGACAGAGGCCAGGAATCCGTATGCGGCGATCAGGATAGTCAGGGTGTGTTTGTCAAATTTAAACCATCCGGCGATTGAGGAATCCGGGATATATTTCCCGTAAATCACGGAGAGGCTCAGGAGTATGACGCCAATGACCGTGGCTTCGCCGGTTTTGCCTTTGCGGAAACGGAACATCCAGAAACCCATCAGCACGGCAATGGGGATGGTCATGGCGATAGTGAAGGTTCCCCATGAACTTTCCGCCAAAGCATTGACCACCACCAGTCCCATGCCGGCCAGGGCAACGATCAGGATGATCAGGATAGCGAGGGAAGCAATGACACCGCTGGTTTTGCTGATTTCGGCCTTCGCGATAAACGCTAATGATTTACCATCATGTTGTACCGAAGCCACCAGGATTACCAGGTCATGGACAGCGCCGGCCATTACCGAGCCAATGACCATCCAGAGGAAGCCGGGGAAATACCCGAACTGGGCTGCAAGTACCGGCCCTACAAGAGGCCCTGCCCCTGCAATCGCTGCGAAATGATGCCCGAAAATCACCCATTTCGACATGGGGTAGTAATCCCGCCCATCATATAGACGGTTAGCAGGCATGGATTGTATATCCTGAATGGTCAGGACTTTCGCTGCGATAAAGCTGTAATAAAGCCGGTATGCCAGTACGAAAATAAGGATAGCACCTATGATCAACGGGGCTGCATTCATCTTACATCATTCAAATTTTAATACATCCACAGGATTTGTATTGGCCAGTCTCCTGACCTGGAAATAAATCGTTAACCATGCTAAAATAGTAACAATTATTATAGGGAGGAGGAATATCCAATAACTGATATAAGTCCTGTAAGCAAAGTTTTCCATCCATTTATCCATGATCCACCAGGCAATTGGCAGGGCCAGGAAGCTTGCTATGAAGATCAGCCTGAGAAAGTCGAAGGTCACTTTCCTGGCAATATTCCCTGATTCAGCGCCGAGGACTTTCCTGATGCCGATCTCCTTTTTCCGCTGACTGAAGGTGAAGTTAGCCAGTCCCAGTAATCCTAAACCGGCAATGAAAATGGCCAGTAAAGAAAACCAGAGTATGGCTTCCCCGGAATTGCGGACTCCTGCATAAGCGCCTTTAATGGGATCCCCATTACTTTCAGATAGTCTTCATCCACATCAAGCACGTGGATCATGATGGGCTCTTTTAATCCTTCAGGCACGTATCCGTTCCAGTAACTGGAGATCCAGGGAGAGGACAAAACCGAACTGGCGGTACTTTCTGTTAAAACAACCTGGTAAGGCTCTGCAAGTGCTGCTCCGGGATTTCCCCGAAGCAATGAAAAAGAGAAAACCTCAAACAGGGCAGAATCGGAATAGGTGATATTATCTAACTGGTAATCATGATCCCGTCTTTTTCTTCCCTGACGATAACACGGTAGATCTGGTCCTTGTTTTCGTGAAAACGGTCGTAGCTCAGTTCATTGAAGACATATTCGAGGATCAGCAGGGTAGTTGCCATGCCGATAGCGAGGCCAAGGATATTTAAAATGGTGGATGACTTGTTCCTCCAGAAGTTCCGCAGTCCTGTAATAAAGAAATGTCTGAGCATGGTAAATGTTAAACAGGCAGCTCAGGTGGGGTAGCCAAATCTTTCGGAACCGTTCCGGTCAGAGATTTCAGGAAGGTTACGATTTCCTGGACTTCCTGGTCGGCAAGGCCTTTATTCAATTGGGCCTTTGCAATGATCTTCACGGCATCATTCAGGTTATCGATACTTCCATCATGAAAATACGGATACGTTTTTTCGACATTTCTTAAAGAAGGTACTTTAAAAAGGAATTTATCCGCCTCATTTTTAGTCACATCGAACCTGCCATTATCAATTTTTTTGCTTTTTGTCAAATCCCAATAGTTACCGGCAAGGCCGAATTTCTGATACATTGTTCCCCCCAATACTGCACCTGAATGGCAAGCTGTACAACCCGCATTGAGGAATGTCTGAAGACCCTGTTTTTCCGTCTCAGTTAACGCAGTTTCATTTCCGTTTACATATTCGTCGAAACGGGATGGGGTGATCAGTTTCCTTTCAAATGCGGCAATGGCTTTCTGTATATTGCCATAATTGATAGGTTGCTTCTCGCCAGGGTATGCTGCGGCAAATAACACCTGGTAACCTTTGATTTCACTTAGCCGTTTGATCACAAATTCCTGATCGGGCATCGACATCTCGATAGGATTCAGGATCGGGCCGCCGGCCTGCTCTTCAACATCTTTAGCACGACCATCCCAGAATTGGGTGAAATGGAAAGCGGCATTTAAAACGGTCGGTGAATTGCGTCCGCCAAAAATGCCTCCATCACCGGGGGAAGTGGGTTTGTTGTCCACACCATAAGTGTTCAGGTTATGGCAGGAGTTGCAGCTGATGTTTCCTTCTTTCGACATCCTGTTTTCGAAGTACAAAGTCTTCCCGAGCACTACCTTTTCAGTGGTAATGGGATTGTCAGGGTTATCCGCTGTTTTGGGCAAAGGATTGAAAGTGGTTTTCGCCCTGCCGAGGAGACCGGCGAATCTTGCGGCATCGGCTGTTGCTTTGTCGGTACTTTTTTGCGGGGACTGATTGCAGCTTGTTAAAGCAAGTGCTGCAATTACCAGCAGAAAAAAGATTTTTTTCATAGAGTCTGGTTATTTGAATGTTATTAAAGATTTGAGCTAAATAAAATCTCTCTACAATATTATTAAAAATTTCGACGAATGTAATAACGGGACAAAAAGAATAATAGCTCTTCGGCGGTATCTATTTCAGGCCAATAATATCATAGAGCTATTTAATTCATTATTTTTAGCGTCTGAAAGATGGCTTACATATCTTGATGCAAAAGAATAAGATCATACTGATTTTTCTGCTGGTCATTTTCCTCGCTCCTTTGGCAGGTAAATTCTTTCATCACCATGATGAAATGACTTACGCTTTGGATATCAATCACCATCATCAATACATAAAAGAAAACTGTCCGGTCTGCAATTTTGAATATTTTACTTGCTCTTATGAGTTACAACAGGCCAATCATCAAATAATTCAGCTTTCTGAAAAGTATTATTTTGCATCCAATCCTTCTCTGTTAATCCAACATGGCATTTTTTCATTTTTATTGCGTGCACCTCCACTAAACAAGACGATTTTGTAGCCCTGTAATTCACATCCATTTTATTTCTTGTTTAATATAATATCGTAAACAAATGAAAAAGTACTTCATTTTTATTATAATTATCATATTTTCAGGTCATTTAATCAAGGCCCAAAACCTGATTATTGGCAAAATTACCGATGAGGATTTCGAGCAGCTGGTTGGAGCGAATATTTATATCCCGGAATTAAATAAAGGAACTGTTGCAGACAATAACGGGAAATATGTCCTGAGCGATATTCCTGACGGGAAAATCAAGATCCAGTTTTCATTCATTGGTCACACAAATGAAATAAGGACAGTAATATTTAACGGTTCTCCCGTTGAGATGAACATCACCTTGAGCACTACAGCGATTGAAACAAAAGAAATAGTTGTTTCGGGGGGGTACAATGCGACACAACATGAAAACGCAGTCAATATTGACATCCTCAAGCTTAAATCGCCGACAAATATAATCTCGCCCAACTTTACTGAAATGCTCACAAAGGTGCCGGGCGTCGATATGATCTCGAAAGGAAGCGGGATCTCCAAACCTGTCATCAGGGGTTTGTCGATGGACAATGTCCTGGTTTTAAATAATGGCGTCCGCAACGAGAATTATCAGTATTCTGACCATCATCCCTTAGGAATCGACGAATTTGGAATTGAAGATGTCGAGATCATCAAGGGGCCGGCTTCGCTGCTGTATGGATCGGACGCCATCGGAGGCGTGATGAACTTCATCAAAGAAAAACCGGCCCCGGTGGGCCAGATCATTGGAGATTATCACCTTCAACTTTTTTCAAACACCCTGGGACTTTCGACCAACCTGGGCATGAAAGGGGCCAGTAAAAAATTCTTTGGCGGGATTCGTTTAGGGACTAAATCCAATACAGATTTTTTACAGGGTGGGGGTGACTTCGTGCCCAATTCCCGGTTCAGTACAATGTCGATTAAGGCGAACGGGGGCTTCACCGGTAAATCCGCTGTATCTAAAATAAATTATGAATTCAGCCGTCAAAAACTTGGACTGACCGAAGAAGAAGCGGTTGAAGCTATAACGTCCAGGGAGAGAAAGAATGAAATCTGGTACCAGCAATTCAATAATCATCTTCTTTCATCACAAAATAAAATATTCCTGAACAATTTTAAGATCGAAATAAATGCCGCTTTTCAATCCGCCGGACTGATGCATTATGCAGGGATCGATACGACAGAAATCGCCATGAGACTTTCAACATTGACTTATGAGACAAAACTATATCTTCCTTCCAAAGAAAAATCAGAATACATCATTGGATTCCAGGGATTTAACCAGTTCAATCTAAATATTCGGGACGCGGAAGAAATCTTATTGCCCGATGCTCAAACGGATAATTACAGTGTTTTTTCTTTGCTGCAATTTCACTTGTTTGATGAATTTAAAATGCAAACAGGTTTACGGTACGACCATAAATTCATCAATACCAGTGAGGTTGGTTCACCTATAGATTATAATTACCGCAGCCCGTTAAAACTAGATTACGGCAGCTTCAGCGGTTCGGTCGGGGCTACCTATGAATTTGCGGATAAATTATTCTTCCGGGGTAATTTTGCAGCCGCATACCGGACACCGAACCTGGCTGAGCTGACATCCAACGGAAAACACGAAACCCGCTATGAAATCGGCAACAGTATTCTTGTTCCGCAAAAAGCCTATGAAACGGACGTCAGTATCCATTACCATACTGAAAATCTGACGTTTGATTTAGCTGGTTTTTATAATATCATTGACGATTATATTTTCATCTCCCCCACGAATGATACTACCCCTGACGGCGATCACATATACCGCTATAATCAAACAAATGCCACATTGTTTGGCGGGGAAGCCGGGATCCACATTCATCCGGAAAAATTCAGGTGGATACACTTTGAAGCGACATTTTCAAAGGTGACCGGCAAGCAGGGCAATGGAGATTACTTGCCTTTCATACCTGCCAATAAGCTAAATTTTGAACTGAAGCTGGAGAAGGAAAAACTGGGCATTTTGCAGGATGCTTTCTTCAAAGTCAATTCCTCTTCGGCTTTTAATCAGAATCACCCCGCACCGGATGAAATGAGAACAGATGGTTATACATTGTTCGATATCAGTTTAGGGACGAAGATAAAAATCGGCCAGCAGGCTTTATCAGCAGAAATCAGCGTTAATAATATTTTCGATAAAAAGTATATCGATCATTTATCGACCCTTAATGAAGTAAATTACTTTGATCCTGGCAGGAACGTTGCGATTAGCTTTACTATTCCATTCGCAATAAAATAATCCCCAGGGATATTCATTTCCTGAACAGATGCGCCTCCGTACTAAAAACACAATCGTCAGGATTAATGTCTTCAGGCGCCGTGAAGACGAGGTACAAGTATTTCATCGTTTCCGCCAGAAAGAAAGTCTCCATGTGGTCTTTCTGCTCTTTGGTAGTAACATCTTTTATGCACGTAAAAGCCACTTCGGTCCGGCAATACATCATCAGGTCACTGAAATATTGAGATGCCATCTCCTTGTATATTGTATCACCGGTAAAATAATAAAGATAATAGGCCGATTCGATAATTTCGGGATTCAGGTCATAGGAAGCATTGAGGATTTCTTTTTTCCGGTAATCATAAACCATCGGTTCCAGGCCGTATTGCTTCCACACACTGTTCCAGGAATCCTGATATCGTGCTGCCCTTTCAAGGTCACCTGATAAGGCCAGTAAAGCCGGGAAGAAAGCGTCGTATAAAGTCACTACGCTATTGACCTTTTCGCCGGTTTCCATGTCCACCGTGCCATACCATAGCGCAGTATCCACCTCATCGGCAATATAAGTCTGGATGCTGACGATGCTCTGGTCCCAGATGTTTTTGATCTCTTTATCCTTAAAAAGCAGCCAGCTTTTATAGAGATATTCATAATAGCTGTCGATGCAGCACCCGATATGGCTAATGCTGTCGGTCCAGGCTCCCGTTTCCACATTAATGCTCTCGCCGATCAGCCCGATGGAAGACCTCCGGTTGAAAATAGCCAGGCTAGCATTTTTTGCTTTTTCGAAATAAACCGGGTTCCCCGTAAATCGGCTCAGCATGCCCATTTCCAGCAGGCAAGAGCCGCCTTCGGCCATGTTCACCACTTCTCCTTTAGCTTCTCCCGTTTTAAGATTTACCCAATAGTAGGGGATGCCAGTAGGGGAACTGAAAGCAGGGATCAGCCTTTTTCCGAAATCTTCCGCTTTTGCCAGCACTTTCTTGTCTCCGGAAAACTCGTACATCGCTAGCAAACCACCAAGAATGCGGATATTGACTTCGAAAGTCTTCACAAATAGATCTTTATCAAAATCAATACTATCGACCACATAACGCTGAACTTCCTCCGCCTCCTTGTCAAGTCCCATCACCTTCATGGTGCTGTAAGCATCAATGGGTGATATGTGCAACGACTGTTCGTACCAGTCCATATAACTTTTTGAGACGGGAAGCAGCACATCATGACCCCAGGCGTAGGTTTTATAGGCATTCCAGGAACGGACAAACTCCGCCTTGATCTTTTCAGCCATGAGCTGGTCCGCCTGGCTGGTTTTCTTTTCTGTCGTCTGGCAACCGGGAAATGCAATCAATCCTACTAAAATGAGCTGGAATAGTTCTTTCATTTCAGTTCAAAGTTCAAAGTTCAAAGTTCAAAGAGCAAAGTTAAAGTTTCTTAGTTCTATAGTTTAATAACAACTTTGCCCTTTGCCCTTTAAACTGAAATTCCTAACTACTGTCATGTCAACGCTCATATGACGGATAAAGTTTTTTCAGTTTAATGCGAGCCTTCTCCTTTGTGAACTGCCAGTTAATTTTCTTATCGAACCCATTGCGAGCCTTCTCCCAAGCTTCGACTTCTTC
>JALNZD010000053.1 GCA_023229505.1 Bacteroidales bacterium
AAGAAGAAAAATCATACAAAATAAATTAAGATATTGACATTCAATTGTTTATAACTATGAAAACAAACATGTTTTAAAATATTGTAAATTCGTCTCCCCGACTTTTCGGAGGGGGCTCAACCTTAAACCTCAAAACTAATTATTTGGTGTTCCGGCGTCGATCCATTTTTTCACTTTTAGAATGTTGCAGTCAGAAAGTTGGGTTCCGTTTTTCGGCATGGCCGAATTACCGGGATTATGACTAATTGCGCCGTAAAGGCTGCCAAACTGCCCAACCGGGATATTAGCCGCAGCAGAAATAGTCGCGTAATCTGACAGAAACACATTCCCCTGCGGGGTTGAACCACCGTGACAGCCGATACAATTATTATTGATTAGCGGGAATATGGTTCCTGAAAAGGTGATGTTTGTCGTATCGCAATCATTTGGCTGATCGGGATAGAGTTCCTCCTCGTTGTCGTAATAGCAGCTACTTAGAATAACAAGAACGATGATAAGTAGTTTTTTCATTGATATATGGCTACATTGTTAAATTGTATCAGGGCCCGGGTCAGGATCAGGGATATAATCCTCCGGTTCATGTTTGCATCCGTTATAAATGAGAAGAAGGGCAGAAACAAGCCCCAAAAGAAAAATCAATTCCATCGCATTTCTTTAGATTGGTTTATAGCAAAAATAAATAATTACTTACATGGATTGTTCTTTTAACGGAAAAATCCTGCTTAAATAAACCAATGAATAATATCAGGAGAGATAAATGTTTCGCAACACAGATAGAAAATTATTTTTCAAATCCAGACAAGAACTTAGGCAATAGTTAATATATTACATTTGCTGTTGATTTTTTTATCACCTTTAATTTGTCCGGCACTGTTTATGATTAAAGAAAATAAGGCTTTTTTATTAGCCATATTGATCAGCTGTACATTTGATACTTTTGGTCAAAATGCCAATAAGATAAAGGTACAAATTACTCCATGGTATCAAAACAAACCGGGTGCTGTGTCAATTTCATTTGATGATGCCAGCTATACTCAATATACATCAGCTTACCCGTTACTGGAAAAGTATAAAATAAAGGGCACATTTAGCGTCGTTGGTGAATGGGTCAATGAGCAGCCTGGTTACTCTGCTGAGCCTGGTTCTTTTGAAATAAAAAAAATGGGCTGGCAACAATTGTTAGAACTTTTTGATCATGGACATGAACTGGCTGCTCATGGCTACAATCATGAAAAATATGACAAACAACTACCTGTGCCTGATTTGGTTGTGGAAATGGAAAAAATTAAAAGCCTCATTGAATCCAGGATACATACAAAGGTCTTAACGCTTAATTATCCCTACTCCTTTGCATCTGGCAATATTCCGGAGGCAGCCAGAGAAGCTGGTTATCTGTTTGGAAGAACTGGGCTTGATACCATTAATCCATCCACACCACCCAGCATGTATTTACTTGCCACAGAAGCGATCTTAAGGATTGAAATGCCCGATTCAATAATGTTCAAAAAATGGATCGGTCAGGCAAAAGGAAACTGGCTTATCTTGATGTATCATCATCTGTTTCCTGAAGATTCAAAAGAGATGGAAATAATACGTTCACATGAAGTAACAAATTATTATTCACTGCCCCCTGAAGCATTTGAAAAGCAAATTGAAGCTGTAATGACCGCAGGATACTGGATAGCGCCTATAAGTGAAATCGGAGAATATATTACTGAAAGGGAAAATACGACAATTCGGACCATCGCATTTAAAAAGAAGATTTTCATCTATACGGTCACTATTCTGGATAGAAGCATTTATGACCGGCCACTGACTTTGGAAGTTGATATACCCTGGAAAAGGGTAAAAATTGAAGGCAGTCTAAATGACGGGATTTTCAAAACACTAAACAATAAACTGTTCATCAGCGTTGTGCTTGAGAATCAACTTATTCTTTCAAAAGAATAATATCGATGGAAATCTTAATCCTGCGAGTAATCGAGAAATTATTGATTATCTATTTCTTACTATATTTCATTATAGATATAGGCCTCTTTATCTATTCATTATTTGTTTTTATAAGAAGGAAAAAGCATGAACCTGACTTAAGAGATTATTCCGGTCACTTTGTTTCCATCATCGTACCTGCATATAACGAGGATATTTCTATTGTACACTGTACCAAAATGTTACTTGAATTAGATTATCCTTCTTTTGAAATCATAGTCGTAAATGATGGGTCACGTGATGATACATTTGAAGTTTTGAGGAATAATTTTGATTTTTTAGAGACTGAACAGGGTGTAAGTTATCAATTAAAAGCAAAGCCAATCAGGAATGTTTACCGGTCTTCTGATGGTTTACTGATATTGATTGATAAGGAAAATGGAGGGAAAGCGGATTCGATCAATGCCGGGATAAATATTGCCAGGGGTAATTACATATGCACCATTGATGCCGATTCAATTTTAGATTCCAGGGCATTAAAGGAAGTGGTCAGGCCATTTATCAACAATAAATACACAATAGTTTCAGGCGGCCAACTGGCAGCAGCAAATGATATGGTTATAGTTCACAACAAGGTAGTCAGCTCAAAAACGCCTTCCAATATCTGGGTACAATGGCAGATCATCGAATACATAAAATCCTTCATGATTTCGAGAGTCGGACTTAGCCGGATTAATGCCCTTCTGATCATGTCAGGGGCCTTCTCACTGTATAAAAAAAATGATTTGCTTGAAATCGGCGGTTTTTTGACGGTAAATAATACTCATCCTTATATCGGGCGCACGATTGGGTTTGGGAAACAAACCGTCTGCGAGGATATGGAAATTGTGGTCCGGTTGTGGCAGTATAAGCGGGATCAAAAATTAAAAGCCAAAGCCGTTTTCGTGCCTGAACCGGTTTGTTGGACCGAAGTGCCGGATAATGGAAAAAGTCTGTTCAAACAACGTTCCCGCTGGCATCAAGGACTGGCTGAAACACTGAAAATCCATCGCCGGATGATTTTTGAGCCTGCTTATGGTATCACAGGATTGATCGGTTTGCCTTACTATTTCATCTTTGAGTTACTTTCACCACTTATAAAAATATTCACTTTTATATTTATTATTTTCTCAGCTATTTATGGCCTCATCAATTATAAATGGGCAATTTTAATGATATTCAGTGTACTGATTGTAACAGCGGTCATCCTGAGTTCTATAACAGCAATTATTGAAAACTGGAGCCAGCATCAGCATGCCGTAAACCGTGATGCGTTAAGGTATAAGAGTTTTTCGGATTGGTTATGGCTTATGGTTGCCGGCATACTAGCCGAGTTCTCTTATTCGTTTTATAAAATTGCTGCCCAAACCAACGGGTTGATAAGTTTTATCAGGAAAAAGAACAATTGGAATAAGTTTGCAAGAAAGGGCGTAAAAAATTTATGAGGAGATTGGTCATACTGTTAGTGTTTTTCTTTTTGGTTGTCTCATCTTTTGGACAAACCAATGAGATTGTAAATTGGAGATACCTGGGCTACCTGGCGAAAACCGATAAGGATTTTGCGTCTGCAATAGAATATTATCAAAAAATTTTAGCTGCCGACTCAGCGGATTATGACGCAAAGCTTGCCCTTGCAAGGCTTTATATCATTACAAATGAATATCATACAGCTATTAACTTTTTCAATGAATTATACAAAAACGATTCGACCGACGTCGAAGCAATGAACGGGATGGGAGAATGTTATGGTTTGCTTGGGCAAGACAGGAAGTCCATTTATTATTTTGAACAGGCATTGTCTTTTCTGCCGGATGATATCCAGCAGCATTTTTATTTAGCTAAGGCTTACGGCAATGGAGGAAAAATGAATCAAGCCATTGAGGTCTACCGGCAGATCAATCAGATCGATGAAACTTACTCGGAAGCCTGGGCCGGAATTGGTAAGATGTATTTTTGGATGGGAAAACCAAAATCTGCAGTTGTTTTTTACAAAAGAGCGCTGGATCTGGACTCTGAAAATGAAGAAATTAAAAAAGAATACCTGGCAGTGCAAAGTGAATTGGATTATGCTTTATCAATTCATTTTGGACCGGTAATTGAAAAAGAAGAAAATTATGAAATCAATGCGATGATCTCTAAAGTCGGATTTGAAAAAAGAATAGATGATAATTTTCATATTCAGACCAATTTTCTGCTGGATTACTCAAATCGCGATTATAAGGATAATACCGGTGATACTGCGCGGTGGTATAATAATTCATGGGTCATAGTGAGCTGGATTGCTGAGCATCATAAGATAAGTGTGTTTGGTGGCTACAGCAATACTGACAATAAGGTTTCAATTTACGGACTGAATTGGAAATTAAATTATAATGCAGGCAGGATCTCAATTAAAAATTCAGTCAATGCCGGCTATGATTACTTTTATTACTGGAATAAGGTTGGCGGAAAATCAGTCACTGATGAGGTTCAGTTATCCTATGGGATTTTAGGGCTTAATGCAAGATATACTTTCGGAATGATAGACGCTGTATTTGTCAACGATTACATTTCCAACGATACTTCCGGTATTCGCCAAAACCCTTATCAGGCTTATGGCTTATCCCTGACCTGCAAAATATTGAAAAAGCCTGCAATCAAAGTCGGTATAAATCACTCATTCCTGGACTATAAATACAAGTCACCGCTTTATTATTCACCTTATGGCAGAAAACTGACAGGCGGTTCAGTTTCAATATACTATGATTTCCTTAAATTTTACATATATGGTAGTTTTTCTTATAATATTGGTACAGAATATAATTATGAGGAAGTCAATCGCGATGAACTTCAAAAAGTTAAGATGAATGTCGATAACTGGTCTTCAAATATTGAATTAGGATATAACCATTACCCGTTTTCTGTTTCCATTGGAGGAAGTAATTTTTACAATCCATATTATCAGAATATAACCGGATTTATCGCTGTTAAGATGCTTTTTTAATGAGGAGTAAATTCATTTTTATAATACTGCTGCTTGCTTTGCTGGTTTTTACCGTGTATAAAATGATGCAATTCGAATCGTTTATCCGGGAAGAACGAAAAGTCAAACTTTATGTTGAAGATGAATCAAAACCACTGTTATCGAAATTTTCAGATGAAGACCTGAAAAACATTGCAATGAAATCTGATTACTATTTTATTGCAACCGGAAATTATTTCAAGGGATTAAATATACGCTACCTGGAAGATGACAAACAGTTGATATGGGAAGATCTGTTTTTAAAAGGGGTAAATCTGGGTGTTGCGGTTCCGGGGAAATTCCCGGCTGAATTTTCCCTGACATTTAAAGAATACCTTGAATGGATGAGGCTTATCGGAGAGATGAATGCCAATATTATCCGGATTTACACCATATTGCCGCCGGAATTTTATGAAGCATTTGCTTACTATAACCTTCATTATTTTGATAAACCTGTGTATTTAATGCAGGGTGTCTGGGCAGAAGTCCCGGCAAGTGAAAATTATTACGATCCGGATTTTGTCCGGGATTTTGAAAATGAGATTATCGATGTTCTTGATGTTATTCATGGGAATGCTGTATTGAAAGAACGTGCCGGGAAGGCTTCGGGCGTTTATTCTTCAGATGTTTCCAGATATGTGGTTTCCCTTTTACTTGGCAGGGAGTGGGAACCCGGCTCTGTATTTAAAACCAATCAAATCAATGCGGTAAAACAATATAACGGTGATTTTGTGAGCATGAATGATGGTAATGCGATGGAAGCCTGGTTGGCTGAAATGATGGATTTCGCCGTATTATATGAAACGCAGCAATACTGGTTTCAGCATCCTGTTTCTTTTGTAAACTGGCTTCCTCTTGACCCAATGTATCACAACACGGAGATCATCGAAAACAATAAAGTCAGGGAATATGATAATGATCTGGAAAGTATTGATTTCATGAAGTTTCATGCGACGGAACTGTTCTTTCCCGGCATTTATGCAGCCTATCATGTGTATCCTTATTATCCGGATTTCATATATCTGCAGGATTCATACATTGATTCACCAGGCCAGGATAGTGCAAAAGATTCCTATTTCCAATATCTGAAAGATATAAAGCAACATACCCAGGGGATGCCATTGATTATTGCCGAATATGGCCTGCCTTCCAGTCGTGGCAACAGCCATTTTTCGCCTTTTGGTTTTCACCAGGGAGGGCATTCGGAGGCCGATCAGGCAAGATTGTCGCTTATCTTGACTCAGGATATTGTAAACACTTCATGCGCGGGCGCTATTTATTTCGAATGGATTGATGAATGGTTCAAACACAATTGGCTGGTCATGGATTTTGAGCAACCGGCGGATGATAGAAAATTATGGCACAACATGGAAAATCCGGAGCAGAACTTTGGTATTCTTGCTTTGGAAAACAAAATCAAAACCATTGATGGTGATTTGAAGGAATGGAACACTGGAATGTTGAAGAAGGAACAGATCAATCTTTTATGTGATGCCGATGCCACTTATTTTTATATCGCTTCGGTTATCCCCGGATTTGACTTTAACCGTTTTAACTTTTACCTGGCAATCGATACTTATGATGAAGAAAAAGGAGATCACAGGTTGCCTTTTTCGCCTAAAGTTTTCGACAACGGATTTGAATTTCTTCTTGAGTTAAAATCGACAGACAGCGCTTTCATCCTGGTCGATGGGCCCTATTCCGTATTTACTGATATATATAACGGCCATATCCCCGTTTATGCCTCTGAAATGAACGATGATGGAAAATTTATCCATCAGTTTTCGTTAACGAATAGAAACCGGGTATCATTAACAGGTCAAAGAACGGATTCAGTAGTCGTCGACCGGAGCCCTCTAATTCATGGGAATTCTTCATATCCCGAATATTCAAATGCAGATTGGTATTTTAATGATGTTAATAAATCGCTGGAGATCAGGCTTGATTGGCATTTGCTAAATATAAGCGACCCGGCAAAAAGATTCGCGCTTGACGATATTGCGGGAACGAGTGACATTGAATATGTTGAAACCGATGCTTTTAAAATGTTTGTTTTTGTTACCGACAAAAACAATGCTCTTGTCAAACAATATCCTGAAGATGACCCTTATTCATTTATCTGGGACAAATGGCAAACGCCTGAATATACCAAACGCCTTAAACCTATTTATTTTACTTTACAGGATTATTTTAAGAATTTATCGGTTCAAAATACGGATGCAGCTATTGAGGATCAGCAAAATGAATCATTCAGGATTACAGATTATTTCAATAACAAAGACGGGGCTGTCAGCATTAGCTTTGATAATGCTTCGTTTTCGCAATACCTGTATGGATTGCCTGTTTTGAAAAAGTATGGGTTAAGCGCCAGTTTTGGCGTCATTCCTGAATTGCTGGTTGATGCACCCAGGCTTTATGAACTTGAAGAGGATGCCCTTTTAAAAAGATTAAGCACCAAAGAGGTGAAAGAGATAGCCATTGACCATGATATTGCATTCCAACCACTTCCAAATGTAAAAATTGATGATAGTAAATTTTTCTCACTTGAAGAAAAGTCCGAGACTGTTGTGCGATCTTTGCATTGGAATAAGTCATCATTTGATATTCCCGCACCCCATTCCCTGATGTTCGTGAGGAAATCATCACAAGAAAGAATTTTACATACGAATTACGCTGGGATAAAATATTCAGTGGTTCATGCCGGCTTTTCACAATCCGGTCTGGACAGTATTTTAAGGTCCCATAAACAGCAATGGACAATTATGGTATATCACCATTTATATGAAAGTCAAACGGAGATCCCACGCCAGATCAGCAAAGATAAAGCAGATAAATTGTTTATCCAAAAGTCTGATTTTGACCAACAAGTGAGGCTTTTACGTAACAGTAATTACTGGATATCCTCTGAAACAAGCGTGTTTAAATACAGAAAGGAGAGAATTGAATCTTCAATTCAGACCGAACAATTTAAAAATATGATCTTTTTGAAGGTAATTAACCGGCTAGATGCAGATGTATATGATCATCCTCTGACACTGGAATTTAAATCCAATGCACGGATCATCAAACTGGAAGGTTCTGAATCGGATGGAACCTATTCGAACAAGAAAGGGTTTTTCATATTCAATGCATTGCCAAATAAAGAAGTTACAATTGAAATTGTAGAATAAGAAAGAAGGTGGAATAATGAAACAACAAGTATTGATCATTTGCAGTTTGATTTTTTTTACCATTCAATGTTCTTCCCCGTCAGGTAATGAAACGGCAACCGGTACACAAAAAGTACAACTGCCCCGTGTACTCTTCATTACAACAGGAATAAGTAATGAAAATTCACAGCTTGCCCAGGGAGTGGTAGTCGCTATTCAATCATTTAACAAAATGGGAGCAACTGTCAGGCTGGAACCGCGTGACATTTTATATGATTACCTGGAATTGACAAGATATAATATTATTATCCTGTCGACTTTCCCAGGTTATCATGATGCCGATAGGCAATACTCGCTCAGTTATATGTCGGACGAAGAATTGCACAACCTGACAAAGTTTGTGCAAAATGGCGGGGTATTAATATCCGGTGATAATGTCGGGAGAAATTACATTGACGGAACTGACCGTATCATTATATTCCAGCAGCTAAACCCTAAAAACTGGGAGTTATCGAAATGTTACGGTGTGACCCTTTCAGAGAAAAATATGACCGGCTTTGGTCTGGAGGGGAATATTCCGGGTTATTTCCAGTGGGACATTTCACGTGGTTTATTATCAGGTGATGAGCGCGAACTATGGACACTAACCCCTGTTTCATTTATTTCTGACAATTATAAAATATTAGGATTCTGGAAAAAAGGACAGGACTCTTCTTGGGCAGTCATAGAAAATAAATTTGGAAATGGAAAAGCCTTCTTACTGGCATCTTCTGGTTTTCTGCATCCCCGGAACGATGGGGGGTTATGGAGTGAAGGCCAGATTGATAAATTTTATAAGTATGTGATTGACAGGTATAATGAAGAAAACGGTATTCATGTCAGTTTAAACCCCTGGCCGCTTGCACACGATTACGCTTTTTGTGTTAGCCTGAATGCTGAAGGCGTGATTGATCAATATAACCGTGTTTTTCAGATGCTCGAAGTAGAAAAAATCAAACCCACTATATTTGTGAATGGATTGGTCAGTGAGGATATCAAATCCTTACTGATAAAAGGGGAATATCCTCTGGCCTCGAGCGGTTACGGTTATATCAATCACACAGACCTGAAATATCCCCGGGCGGTGGAGGATATTCTTCTTAATGAAAACTTCTGGGATATGGATTTCAGGGGATTCCGTTTTCCTTTTACTAATCCGGGGTATTGGAGCCTTCTTGCCCTTGACGAACACGATTATAATTTCGAATCGAGCATTGGAGCGGATAACCTGGATTTTTTCCACGGTAGCATCATCCCTTATAATTTGGTTATTACAGATGAGGGATTCTACAGAAGCACGGATATTTTAGAAATAGCGCCAACGTATCACGATGATTACTATTTTTTAGATGCGATAAAGGAAGGTCAAAAACCTGATTCTAATCAACTGGAAAAGAGCATTATGGTTTATAGCAAATACCTTGAAAACTTTTGGAGTCATGCTGTAAAACCTTACAAGGGGTTAATGGTTTACCTTGGACATCCTAAATTTGTTGGATATAACGATTCAACGCTGACATCATTAATAAATCTGATAAAATATGTCAAAAAAGATAACACCTGGCTCACTACTTTATTGGAAGTGGCAGATTTCAGGAAGAGCCTGAATTTGCTTCAGTTTTATGTTGACATTGAGAAAATGGAACAGCATATTGACATAATTGCACCTGGTGATATTACTGTTAACGACGTGTGCTTGAATTTTACCGGTAATATTAAAGATGCTTCTGCTAAAAAGGGAAAAGTCAGGATAATAAAGAATTCACAGGGTTCTCAACTGATATTCGATGCGTTTAACGGGCAATCATTAACGGTACGGTTTGAATAATCCAATAAATATAAAATTATTCTTTAGATAGTATCGGTGATCTCAGTTTTTGACCTTATCTGGTGCCTTTCATCCAGGAGCTTATCGATCTCTTCCTGCGATAAAGAAGGATTTTTCAACAAATTATCGATTTCAGAGAGTGTCCTTTTATGGCCTGTGATTACTGGAGTTTCAGAAGGAATTTCCATATCGGGTATCAAATTATCTTCCAGCTCCCCTTTCAACTGTTCTACCATATCAGCAACCATTTGTTTGATCGGTTCACCGAATTGCTGAAGGAGTTGTTCTGAGATCTGGTCTTTCATCTTATCATAATTCTGTAAGAAAAAATCGAAATTCATGATAAACATCTTGGGAACCCCTGGTATGCCTTCAAATTGTGACTTATCCTTGAGTTTCCTGAGCAATTTGATCAGCAGGTCAAGATTCTCACTGAAGGAGCGGTCGTTGGTGGCCATGATGGAAAATTTCAGGCAAAGTTAGTGGTTTTTTACAATTCTTGCGCTGTGCGGTTTAATGAACTTTGTTTATTCAGGCAAACTAAACCTTCTTTGACTTATATTTGTTTAAAAATCAAAACAGATATGTCAAATAACGTCAGAGCTGCCATATTATTGGCTTGGGCCATTCTACCGGTGATGGTTTTTTCGCAGGAACTTAACCGTAAGATCATCGATCCCAGGCTGGATAAAGAAATTCTGTACGGTTACTGTGACCGTTACGGGCTTGAAAAGGGCGAATTCGGTAAATTGTTTGACGAGTATTACAAGATCTATGAGCCTGATCAAGCCGTTTTAAATCAATTAAAATTAAAGCAGGAAGGGATTGAGATCCTTATTATACTGGGAACATGGTGCAGCGACAGCCAGGAACAGGTTCCCAAGTTCTTCAAAATTCTTGACAAAATCAGGTTTAATAAGAAAAGCGTCCAATTGATCTGTGTCAGCCGCGATAAAGAGGCAGGAGATGTTGAAACGGTGAACTATAATATCCAGCGGGTCCCCACTTTTATTGTTTACCGGAAAGGAAGGGAAATCGGACGAATAATAGAAACCCCGTATTCTACGCTGGAAAAGGACCTCCTGATGTTCTTCAGTGATTAATGATTTTAGCAGGAAGAGATGGAAGTTTATCATTCTATTGCAGATACCCGGCAATGGCTGTCCGGTGAGAGATCCATGGGTAAATCCATCGGTTTTGTACCCACCATGGGGGCATTGCACCAGGGGCACCTTGAATTGGTAAAAAGGGCCTGCCGTGAAAATGACCTGGCGGGATGCAGTATTTTCGTGAACCCGATCCAGTTCAATAACCCTGAAGACCTGACAAAATATCCCCGTACCCTTGAGCATGATCTGCAATTGCTGGAGAAAACCGGATGCCACCTTGTTTTTGCCCCTTCAGTTGAGGAGATGTATCCGGAGCCTGTTACAAAAAAATATGATTTTGGCGCATTGGAAAGGGTGATGGAAGGGAAGCACCGGCCCGGCCATTTCAGTGGGGTAGCCGTGGTTGTAAATAAGCTTTTCGATATTTTCCAGCCTGACAGAGCTTATTTCGGGGAAAAAGATTTTCAGCAGCTCAGGATTATCCAATCGTTGGTGAGGATGGAGAATATACCTGTTGAAATAGTTCCCTGCCCGACTGTCCGCGAAACCGACGGCCTGGCCATGAGTTCGCGTAACCGGAGGCTAAGCGCAAATGAGAGGGCTATCGCTCCGGAAATATACCAGACTTTGCTCCATGCCAGGGATCTTGCAAAAAATATCCCTGTTTCTGAACTTAAGAGAATTTCCACCGTCAGGTTAGAAAGTAAAGGTTTCCGGGTGGATTATTTTGAACTGGCAGATCTCGAATCACTGCAGCCTTTAGCAGACTGGGAAGAAACACCGGGAGCAATAGCCTGTATTGCTGCATTATTAGGAAGTGTCCGTTTGATTGACAATATGATTTTATTTCCTAACTTTGCCCGCTGAAATTTTACCGGGACTATCCGGTTAACGACTTGGAGATGAACGTTAAATTACTTAAATCAAAGATACACAGGGCGACAGTTACGCTTTCCAGCCTGAATTATGTCGGCAGCATCGGTATTGATGAAGATCTTATGGACGCTGCAAAATTGTTCAATTATGAAAAAGTCCATGTTTTCAACATAAATAACGGAGAGCGTTTTGAAACCTATGTAATAAAGGAAGATCGGGGTTCAGGCATTATCGGAGTATACGGAGCCGCTGCAAGAAAAGTGGCAGTCGGCGACCTGGTGATCGTTGCAGCCTATGCATCCATGAGTCCTGAAGAAGCTCAGAATTTTCAACCCGCCATTGCCATTCCGGATGCCAACAACCATCTAAAGTAAAAGTCCTTGAAGAAGCGCATTCTTACCGTTATCCAGTATCTTTTCTTTCTGTTGATAGGGTTGGTATTACTCTGGCTGGTCTTCAGAGAGATCGATGTAAAGGAGGTGGCGGCTGAGATCCGGGCTGCGAGGTATGAATGGCTCCTGCTTTCCATTATTCTCGGTGTATTCAGTCATATTGCAAGGGCCATGCGCTGGAATATCCTGATCCGTTCGATGGGTTATAAAACTGACACCCAGACGACTTTTTACGCCGTGATGGTCGGATATATGGCAAACACGGCCTTTCCGAGGCTTGGCGAAGTAACCCGCTGCGGAGTCCTGGCAAAAAAGAAAGGCATCCCTTTCAATTCCCTTTTTGGTACCGTCATCTCTGAAAGGGTTTTCGATATGATCATCCTCCTGCTGATCATCATCGCTGTAATTTTATTTCAGCTAAGTATGCTCAGCGCATTCGTAAACAAATACATCATTTCGTATTTAACCGGAATGGCCAACCGGGATAACCTGTTTTTGGCCATTATCCTGTTAGTCGTGGTCATAGTTTTACCGCTGGTACTGTTCAGGATATTCTTCAGCAGGATCAGAAAACTGCATATTTACAACAAAGTCATTGATTTCCTGAAAGGCCTGCTCGATGGGGCGAAAACCATTATGAAGATTAAACACAAATGGTCGTTTCTTGGATTGACCCTCGTGATATGGACGCTTTACACCCTGATGACCTACACGGCATTCTTTGCCCTGGAGGCGACATCAGGTCTGAATTTTTTTGATGCCATAACCGTGATGGCTTTGGGCAGCCTGGGAATGGTCGCCCCGGTTCCCGGCGGGATTGGCGCATACCAGTTCATCGTCAAAGCCATACTCACCGAGATTTTCCTGATCCAATCCGAACCTGCGGTTTCCTATTCTATCATCCTGTGGGCGGCCCAGTCAGTTATGATCCTTGTTTTGGGGACATTATCCTATTATATCCTGGTATTTAAAAAAACGAAGAAAAGTTATGACTACGCTTGAAGTAACCAACAATAAAATATTAGACCATAAAGTTCTTGAAAACCGCTTAGCCATGTGGCGGTTTTTAAATAATAAGATCGTCTTTACCAATGGTTGTTTTGATATACTTCACCGGGGGCATATCGAATATCTGTCACAGGCCCGGGACAGGGGCGCAGTGCTTATAATAGGATTGAACAGCGATGCTTCCGTAAAGAGGATAAAAGGAGTTGGACGGCCACTACAGGACGAGATGTCGCGTGCCCTGGTGCTGGCTTCGCTTCGTATCGTGGATGCCGTTGTACTCTTTGATGAAGATACACCTTACGAACTGATAAAGCTCGTCAAACCCGATGTGCTCGTCAAAGGAGCCGATTATACCAAAGAAATCATCGTTGGCGCAGATATTGTAAAAGCCAATGGCGGGGAAGTAGTTACTATTCCGATTGTAGAAGGGTATTCGACATCAAAAATTTTAAATTTTAAATTTTAAATTATTTCATGTCCTCTAAATCTAAATCCGTTTTCTTTTGCCAGAGCTGCGGATCTCAGTCGCCTAAGTGGATCGGGAAATGCCCGGCCTGCGGGGAGTGGAACACGTATGTGGAAGAGGTGGTGAAAATTGAGGGTAAGACGGTAAGGCGGGAAGACGGTAAGAGTGCAAGACCTGTAAGGATTTTGGAGATAAAGGGAGAAGATGGGAAGAGGCGATCGACGATGAACGGGGAGCTGGACCGGGTACTTGGAGGTGGATTGGTGCCGGGATCGCTGATCCTGGTCGGCGGGGAGCCGGGTATCGGTAAATCAACCTTATTGCTGCAGATAGCCTTGCAGATGAAAGATCAGAAAATCCTTTACGTAACGGGTGAGGAGAGCGCCCAGCAGATCAAAATGCGGGCGGAAAGGGTAGGGGTGAAGAATGTGGATTGCTTCATCATGACCGAAACGAGCACCGGCCAGATCTTACATCAGCTTGATGAGATCCGGCCAACATTGGTTATTATCGATTCCATACAGACTTTACAGACAGATATTCTCGATTCGCCGGCAGGCAGCATCTCACAGATACGGGAATGTGCCGCGGAAATGCAGCGTTATGCCAAAACGACTGCGACACCGGTTATTCTCATCGGCCATATCATCAAGGACGGCTCACTGGCCGGTCCAAAGATACTTGAACACATGGTTGACACCGTGCTGAGTTTCGAAGGAGAAAGAAATTACGGTTACCGTATCCTCCGTTCTGTAAAAAACCGTTTTGGCCCGACTTCGGAACTGGGTATCTACGAGATGCATGACAACGGCCTCCGGGAGGTGACGAACCCCTCGGAGATCCTTATTTCCCAGCGGGAAGAAGACGTCAGCGGGGTGGCAATTGCAGCCTCAATCGAAGGGTTGCGCCCCATGCTGATCGAGATCCAGGCGCTGGTCAGTTCGGCCGCTTATGGCACCCCGCAGCGCTCGACCACCGGCTTTGATGTCCGCCGCCTGAACATGCTGCTGGCCGTGCTCGAAAAAAGGAGCGGTTTCCGTCTAGGGATGAAAGATGTTTTCCTCAATATTGCCGGTGGCCTGCGGGTGGATGATCCTGCCATTGACCTGGCCGTCGTGGCGGCTATACTGTCATCCAATGCCGACGTATCCATCGACAGCAAGACCTGTTTTGCCGCAGAAGTCGGCCTCTCCGGCGAGATCCGGGCCGTGAACCGCGTCGAACAGCGCGTGGCCGAAGCGGAAAAGCTGGGATTCAAACGGATGTTTATCTCCAAATACAACCGGAAATCGCTCGATCAGAAAAAGTATAAGATCGAGCTGGTTTTTGCAGGGAGTGTCTCAGATGTGGTGAAGGGGCTCTTTTAAGTTGACAGTTGACAGAAAGTGAATATGTAACAGATTTTAGCCCATGTTACCAGCTGGCGTTCTTGTCGTCCGTGTCGCGAGAGTCAGGTATGTTAAGGGTTTGGCTGTTATTGTCGGCTTGAGTTTTGGTCTGTTTGTGTCGGCAGTGCGGTAGCAGATTTAAAATTTTTTAGAAGGGAAGGAGATTTTAAAAAATAATTTTTCTTGGGTAGGAAAGGTGTAAGCTCTTTTGCAAACTTTGGTCTGCGAGTTGGCTTATAGCGGTTTGCAAATGTGCTTACACCTGTGGGTTGGTTGTCAGTCCTCCCAAATAATACTCAAAATAGTTTTGTATCTCTTAGTTGGAATACAGTATTCATAAAAATCTGTATCCTCGTTATCATATTCGTTCAATGTGAACCAAGTTGATTTACTTATTGTCTGTACTTTTTCTTCCAACTTATAAAGAAACTCGTAATTCTTTTTTATGTATTCGGCTGCAACGGAATCAGCGGGTGGTGTTAATCGGGTGTAATCACCAAGCCAAACTTTTAAGTCGTCTGATTTTTTCCAATACTTTACTATTCCGTTATCAATGAACACAAGACAAATAGGGTGAAGGTCAAATTGTAGATAACGGAAAACTGTTGCGGTTAAACTTGCTTTGAATCTTTCTGCAAGTTGTTTGATAAGTAAGGGTGAAAACTTTTTCCCTTTTGCTTCTTTAAGAAATAATTTTTCGGGAATCAAAAGTTCACCGGCGAATTCATTTGCTTCCAACTCTTGCTTTCCAAACTTCAATGCTTTCTCCATTCCTGCAATGATATTGAAGTTTGAGAAAGTATCGTCTGGAAGCTGCATATTCCTGTGCATTATCAAATGTCCGATTTCATGTGCTGTCACAAAACGCTTTCTTTCGGGGAACTGGATTTTTGAATTTACTTTAATAACTGCTTTATTTTTTCCGAAAATTATTTTGCCATCACAGTTAGTTAATTCTTCTTCAATCAGTATGGCATCCAATCCAGCGACAAACAAATCCATTCCCAAATCGGTGATTTCATCTAACCCACAGTTTGAGAGTAATTGTTGTGCTTGAATATGTGCATTAGTGGCTCTTGTCATTTTCTTCTAATTGCTCTAGTAATTGAACAAGATTTTTATCCTTGATAATTTCAATAATATCTTCCTTAGAGAGTTTATCAAGATTTCGATATAAGGCTAGTGAAGCATTTCCTTGAATAAACTGTTTTAAAATAGCAACAGGCTTCTCGATATTCGATAAGATAGCTTCCTGAAATTTATTGGCTAATTCCAACAAATGTTCATTATGCTTTTTCTTTGCCGTTGCTTTCGCTAAAAAGATAATTTGCTTTTTCCTTTTATTGTAATCATCAAGATTCTGAATATCATCTTTCAGCAAATCATTGATAGTATCCTTGTCAGCCTCTAAGTAGAAGTTGAACAAAGCATCGATTATTTTATTTTTGATTTCGTTGCTCATATGATATTTATTGCTTGTATTTTAATTTTGGGCAGCCGTTTTTCAAGTCGTTTGGTAATATTATATATCTCTTTCACATCCACGCCTAAATCTTTTGCTATTTCGGCAGGTTTGAATACTCCATCCATCCAATATTCAAAAACAGTTAGCTCGTCATCGTCTGCACCTTCTTGTTTTAGTAACTCTGAAACCTGATTCCTTTTTTCTTCGATGTTGAAAGATGGGCCGTTTGAAGGAATGTCCGGTAACATATCTGTATAAATACTTTTGTTGGTATTAAAAAAATTTGTGATTTCACTTTTCAGGCATCCGAATAGAAACTCTTTGAAAGAACATTGGGCTTTACTCCAATCCCGCTTTTCTTCCATTACTTTCAAAATCAGGTCGCCAACAAAGTCAACGGGTTGCCTGCCATTGAAGTTCTTCACCCCAACGGATTTTAAACGACTTATGGCATAGGCATTCATGCTGTCTATGATTTCTTCCATGTCTACCAACTGTATCGCTTCAGCAAGATTCATTGGCTTTTCTATAATAGTATGCTAAGGTCTGAAAAAAAATTGCCATTCGTGGCGAAAAAGCCTGAATCTTTAGCATATTTATTTGAAAAGGGTAGATATTATGTCAAAATGTCTGCCCCAATCTAATGGTTTAGAATTTGGTAATTAAGTCTATAAAGAAAAAAATAAAGCATGGATAAATTCAATTTAAGATACCTAAAGCCAGGGGCTTTCATATTTATATGTACAGTATTGACTTTGGCTTTATTTGCTGCCAACAAATACATTCAGAACCATTGGGGTATTTCTGTTTCGGTGTTTGCCCTTATTGGTGGAATTTTTGGAATAGTTAATAGCTACCTATGGAATGTTAGACCTTTTAGTTGGATGTATTCCGTGCCGGATTTCTGCGGTCGTTATGAGGGCACATTGCTTTATGAGTTCAGAAATGAAAAGTGCGAAACCGTTTCGGATACTTTGGAACACATAAAAGTAATTGTTCAAAATGGTTCTGATATAGTGATAAACTCATGGACAAAAAAGAAAGATGGAAGCACGTCTTCAAAGTCAACAAGCATTGAAGCAAGTATTGTGAAAGAAAAGGACGGAACATTTTCCCTGCTTTATAATTACCTGAATGAGGGGAATTTTGAATTGGGTTTTTGTCCTCACTATGGAACAGAAGTATTGAAACTCGTTAAGAATGGAAGCGGAAAACATTTGGTTGGAAAATATTACACCGAGAGAATGCCCTTTCAAACGAAGGGAAAAATTGATTTGAAATTTTCAAGTAAAGAATTAAATCACGAAAAATAAATAATAATTATGGCAAATTGTAATACTCATTTTGGAACATACAATGGTGAAATCAGGCTGACCGATTTAAGGAGAAAAAAACTAAAGGGTTCAAGAAAAGAACTTCGCAATAAAATAAGGAAGTGGTTTAAGGAAAATAAACCTGATGAACCGAAGCCGAGATTTAGCGGTCAAGGGTCTATGTCAATGGATACTATTATAAATCCTCTTCCACGAAAAGTGAAGGAAGGTAATGAAGAAAAAACTGTTCTCTATTACGATGTTGATGACGGAATTTACTTTGAAGGAGATAAAGAACCGAAAGATAGACCTACTCCGACTACTTACCATAATTGGGTTTATGAAGCTGTAAAAGGTCATACGGATAAAGAAGCGATTGATAAAAACACTTGTATAAGAACCTTGTTTGCAGATGGCCATAATATTGACCAACCAATTTATTACAAGAAAGGCGATATACCTGAACTTGCTCATAAAAGAGATGGTTGGTTTGATAGCGACCCGAAAGCCTTCGCCGATTGGTTTAATGAAAAGGCAGAACAAGAACCACAATTGAGGAGATTAGCTCGTTATGGCAAAGGATGGATTGACAATAGAGAGTTTGCGAATGAAAGTAAACCGTTGCCAAGTGGAATGATAATGACAATTCTTATTGCTGAAAATGCTGTTTATCGAACAGACCGAGACGATATAGCGTTAAAGGAAACACTTATTAATATTCAAGCAACATTGAAAAGTAACTTCGCATGTTATCGTCCAACTATTCCGAAAGGGGAAAACTTGTTAGAGAATTATGCTCATAAAGATTATTTTATGGACTGTCTTTCAAAATTCATTGATGATGCAAAAAGAGCATTAGAAGATAAGAATTTAAAAAAAGCAACTGAATACTGGAGAAAACATTTAAGCGACCGATTTCCATTAGGAGAGGATAAAGACGAAACTTCTAATGCTTCAATTGGACTTGCTTCAATTATTCCGTCTTCTACAAAACCGTATTCTGAATAATGAAGAATGAGCAATTTGAGAATGATATTAAAGCAGTTCCCGATGTATTCCGTAAATTAAGTATTGTTGAAACTGATGGAGAGAAAATTCTTAAAGGGGAACTTGATATTATTGATACTACAGGCAAATTATGGGATACTTATCAAATAGAAATTAAGGGTAGCTACCACTACCCTTCTGGTTTTCCTAAACTATTTGAAACTGGCAATGCCTTTCCCAAAATTGCTGATTGGCATGTTTATGAGGACAATAAATCGTGTTGCGTTGATGTAACACCCAATGAGGTAATCATCTGCAAAGAGGGTTTGAATGTCGGGGATTACATTCATCGTTTTGCCATTCCATACTTCGCAAATCAAACATTCAGAAAAAGAGAGGGGTATTATCTGTATGGCGAATACTCTCACGGAATCTTGGGAAGGATTGAATTTTACCAAAGCAAACTGAAAGCGAAAAGCCCTGTGGAACTTATTGCAATGTTTGATTTAATCATAAAAGATTACAACCCTGCAAGAACTGCTTATTGCCCTTTTTGTCATAAGGTTAAATTCAGACATTGTCACCGTAATGCGTTTAGAGAACTGCAAAATGTAAAAGGATTTTTAGCTAATGATGGATTAGTCTTTCTGCCATTTTTCAAGGCCAATCCTGACTTCAAGTTGCCATAGATGAGTTTTTAGTAAATAGCCTTCAATACAGGTTTTTGGTGGATGTTAGTAAAAATATACACGATCACGCCTTGTATGATTGATGATTTTAAGTATCTTTGCCCTGATAAGGATTATTTATGGCAACAAAGGAACAAATAAAAAATGCCGGGGCTACATTTACCCCAAAAGAGCTTTCCGTTTTTTTAGCGGAAAGGATTGCTTCTTATGTCAATCCAACCTATCAAAATGTTCTTGACCCTGCCTGTGGAGAAGGAGAATTGCTTGTTGCAATGGGCGATACGTTTTCTGATTCAGCTATTGATTTTTCACTTACAGGCTACGATGCCAATGCTCAATATTTGAGCTTTGCTAAAGAGAGGACGTTGCGGTTTGGTTCTGAAAAGACCGAGTTTGTTCACGGTGATTTTTTACAAGCTATTGATATTAATTCAAACCAAGGAAGTTTAGATTTTTTTCAGGAAACCGAAAAATCGGTAAACGGATGCTTCGACATAGTAATTGCAAATCCGCCTTATGTCCGAACACAAATACTTGGAACGGAACAGGCACAGGCACTTGCTCGAAAGTTTAATTTGAAGGGAAGGGTTGATTTATACTATCCCTTCCTGATTGCAATGACCGAAAGCCTGAAAGATGGCGGAATACTTGGAGTGATTACTTCTAACAGATACTTATCAACCAAAAGTGGGGAAAGTATCCGTAAATTCCTGTCTGAAAATTATGAGATTTTGGAATTGATTGATTTAGGAGATACAAAGCTGTTTGATGCGGCAGTATTGCCTGCAATATTCATCGGACGGAAACACAAGCAAAAAAGTCCTTCTTCTGCAAAGTTCATTAAAGTATATGAGGACCTAAACGGTTATAAAGGCGACTTGATTCTGGCAGAATCCATATATGATGTACTTTCTGCCAATCTATCGGGCTACTTTACTACAGGAAGTAAACGTTATAAAAAATCTTCGGGTGCATTAAAATACAAAATTGCTTCCGGTGCTTGTTGGGAAATGTTATCAATTAATGAATCGGATTGGGTTTCAAAAATTGATAACGCTGCGAAAAATCGTGTAGAGGATTTTTTTAAGGTAAAAGTAGGTATCAAATCAACTGCCGATAAAGTATTCATCAGTGATAAATGGGAAGAACTCAAAGCTGATAAGCCTGAAGATGAACTACTGAAAGATTTAATCTCACAAGAAAATGTAGAACCGTGGAATGCTACGGATAATTTTAAATTGAAAGTGCTTTATCCGCACGTTTCTGTTAATGGAGAAAAGCAAACCGTTGATATTGAAAAATACCCTAAGGCGAAAAATTATTTCTTGCAACACGAAGAAAAATTAAAGGCAAGAAAATATCTTATTGAAGCGGGGAGACAATGGTTTGAATTGTGGGTTCCTCACCGTCCTGACCAATGGAAATATCCAAAGCTTGTTTTCCCTGATATAAGTTTAAAACCCCGATTTTATTTTGATAAAGGTGGAAAAATAGTAAATGGTAATTGTTATTGGATTGTAGCAACAAAAGAAGAAGATGTTGAAAAATTACTCTTGATTCAGGGAATTTCCAACTCAAAATTAATGACCAAATATCACGATTTGGTGTTCAATAATAAATTGTATTCCGGTAGAAGAAGGTATTTTACTCAATATGTAGAAAGGTATCCATTACCCGATTTCAATTCGTACACAGCTAAAGAAATCATCTCAATTGTTGAAAAATTAAATCAATCGGACAACAAGAAGGAAATTTCAGAATTGGAAAATCTGCTGGAAATTAAAGTTGCCGAATCCTTTGGTGTTGCACCTGTTTTTAATCTGGATTGAAAACGGCTTTTCCATAATACTTCTCAAAGAAAATCATTGGAATAGCTCTCTGACACTTGTAGCTTTCGGCACTAACGTAAGAAAATAATTCTCCCAACGTTTCACCAGGAGAAAGTATAATGCCTTCTATTATTTCTGTCAGGGGATTGGTTAATGCTATCAAATACCTTACGTCAAAGGTTGTCAAGCCTGAATCTTCGATAACAATTTCTTCTTTTTCGGGTGAAAACTTTCCTAAATCTACTGTCGGGCTGTCTTGTACCTTTACTTCTAACAATTGGTTTCTTATGTCAGGAAACGCACCATATAACAAATCAAATTCCTTTATCTTATAGCCCAGCAGTTCAAGGACTTTCTTTTCCAAAGCTTGCCCTCTGTTTTTAGTTGATGCCGCATCCAGCTTAAAGCCAATTAGTTTTTCAGCGACCATCTTTTTCAATAATGCAATGGAAAATAAATGCTTAATATCCGGTTCTTCGACCATACCTGATTTTGGCGGAAGGTAATCATGTTGAATGTAATAGGAAAGCTTTTTAGAATCGGGAAAGGAGAGGATTTTGTCTTCACTTTCATAAATATCCTTTCGAACCTTTCTGGAAATTAAGAGCTGATGTTTGATAGTTGGCTTTCCAAATTTTCCAAACTTTTGTTCAATGTAGTCCGGTGTAAGAATGATAACAGAAGCAATCGTATTTTTTGTAGTGTCAATTCTGACAAAAACAAATCTCACATCTGTACATTTAAGGCTTTCACCGGATTCGTATTTGATTAACAATGTTTCTGCTGCCGGAACTCTGTTCCAAACCTGTAAATTATATGATATGCCGCTGGTTACAATATACGTGTCAATAAACTCTCTTGCAATTTTAGGTACACCTTTTCCTTTTGGAGGAACAATTTCAAACTGTCCTGTTTCTGCTAATTCAGGTAAAGGGTGCTTTTCCAATACAGAAGCTATCAGTTTGCGTATATTTGAACCGTCTGTTCGTGTTTTTCCTATTAATATAAATGGTTTTCCAACTAATTCTGAAAAGTATTGCGATAATGTTTCGGAAGGAGTAAGTGTATTAACTAACTTAGGAGGAGTTTTGAAATCTTTATTCATTCTTCAATATTTAGTAAAACGGATACTTGGATTTTTAAGGCTTTTGCAATTTTTCTAAGGTTGATAACGGAGATGTTCCTTTCTCCCCTTTCGACAGAACCTATATAAGATCTGTCAAGGTCACAGGCAAAAGCCAACTTTTCCTGTGATAAATCTGCTTCTGTGCGGAGTTCCCTTATCCGGTTTCCTATTAGCTCTAAATAGACTTTTTCGTCTTTAGAATAAGTTGTACCCATTTTTATTATTTGGCTACAAAGGTCTTAAATAGATGCAAATAAGTCCACGGATTATAAGTATCAATATTAGCAGGGTTGGCAAAATTTGCTCTTTTGGTTTTGTGAAGGGTTGATTTTGTGTGTCGGACAAAACCAAATGTGCCAGTGTGGGTTGGCTAAAATTATTTTTTAAAAGGTGCGGTGGGAAAAATTTTTAAAACCATTTGTGTCGGCTTGTGTGTCGCAAAAGTCGGGTTGGTCTGTGTCGAGTTACAGCGGAATTGTCTGCCGTGTTAAAGTCGTCTGAAAGTTGGTTTAGAAGTTGTCAGTTCGGTTATTTTGATGTCAGCCCGATAGTTGAACAAATGTCTGTCTATGCTTGCTGGTAACTACTGCCTACTGTCAACTGTCAACTGCCGACTGTGCTACGGGCACACAACATCCATCAGATTCGTATCCCAGCAATGCCACAAATCATCCCCAAAATGATTCGGGTCTTTGACGTGGCCGTTCTTATTGATTGAACTCCATTCAATTTCGGTCAGGTTATCCTGTCCTTTGTTATAGAGATCATAAAACCGGTCGAAATCTGTTGTGGCGGTTCCATATAAGATATATCCCCCATTTTCAGGATCACCGGGCCTGATGTTCGTATAACTGATGTCAACTGTACCATCGGCATATTTGTGCCAGTCGATACGCAGGAGCTCATTTGCGCTTAATGGATTTTCCTGGAGGATCCAGTAACCGCCGCTTTCATTAAGCGCTGATTTGCCATAGTACCAGAGGAAATCAGCATACTCTGCGCTTTTGGTGATCCGCATCTCCCAGACGACGCTGTCGGCTTCAAGATATCCAGTGAGCTCCGCTTCGTATACAGCGAAATTCACAGTTACATTATACGACCAGGTCCAGTTGTTCTGGTCAGGGTGATATACCGCTTCATGGTTGAATGATTCTAAGAAGGAAGCTACCGGTACGGCAAGTCCGACGGTGAGGATGGTTTGCCATACGACCACGTTGGCATAAGAATAGCCCCAGTTTTGATAGGTGCTCAGGTCCCGTGCGCCAAGCGTGTCACCCGGGTTTGAAAAATCGCTGAAGTCCATCACAAAGCTTGATTGCGGGGGTAAACCCGGTGCCGGCTCATCTTCTTTCTTGCAACCGGTAGTTGCGAGTAAAAATGCAAGCGTGATAAACCCGGATTTCAGGAAAAGATTTCTGATTGTTTTCATACCTTTTAGTTTTTAATTGTTTGAGATTTAAGAACTTAAAAGTAGAGATAATTGGCCGATAAATTGAGGGTTAGTTGGGAGTGTTAGGGGTAAAACGCGTCTAATACAGGATTATTGTCTTTTTAAAATTGTTCCATTGTTCTATGACGGGGCTCTCCTGACGGAGCTACAGACGGGCCGCTCCTAATGGAGTTCCAGCAAAACCGGGCAGTGGTCGGAGTGCATGGCGTCGGGCATAATGGTGGCGCTTTGGTTTCCTACAGCAGTAAAATATCGGGATCTGTATCCTTCATCCAGGCGAACAGCCCTTTTTGAATGGCTGCACGGATACCATTGATGTTGTAAGTAATGATCTTCATTGCCAGGTTAGGTCGTTTCACGCAAAGGATGCTAAAATTTTGATAAGATCGCAAAATGTTGAATTACCTCGTTACAATAAACTTAGCGCTAACTTGCACCGTCCGCCCGTCTTTCAGCATCATCAAATAAATTCCCGGCGGATAATCCTCGACATTGAGCTGCAATTCATTTTGACCATCCGGTACATTGATCTCAATGGCTTTCCGCCCGAAAATATCATAAATCTCCAATCCCAAATCCTTGTAAAATCGTCCATCGTCCATGTAAAATCGTACATGAATTTGTTCGCGTGCCGGGTTCGGCCATATGATAAGCCCTCCATGCTCCCATGCCTCCATGCCTCCATGCTCCTCTTCCTCCTCCTCCTCAATCCCCACGATCAACCCGCAATCATCCTGAACAATGGTATCTGAAAGTATCTGGTAAGGGCAAAGGCTGTCGTAGGTGAAAGGCATGGTGTAAATGGTATCGTCTTCGAGGTTTTGGTTGAGTTTACGCAGGTAAACATCGGATTGATCGTTTTGAAGGATATAATAGAAAAATAGCAGTTTATTATTATATGTCACTTCTAAAACTTTTCCATGGGTGTTTGTTCCTAAGTCCAACGAATTGGTAATATTCCCAACGGTGTCAATTTGAACGGCAAGTGTAACCATGTCGTTTTGTTCATTGCCATACGCACAAATGGCTGCAAGAGTTGAATCATTAATAAATTGAGCATAAGTCAATCCGCCTTGAATATATCCGTCTACAATATTATAAATATTGATAACATTACCAGACAAACTCATTTTAATTAATGCAGGGGAGGAAAAATTAGTCTCAAAATAATAATGGCTTACAGACGAATAGTAATAATTAGAATCAGGATTTAGAAAAGTGGTCCAGGCATCGCCGCCGGTTGAGGGATCTTCTGGATTTATAACTGTTTCCCATTGAAAATTTCCAAGTGAATCAGTCTTGATATAATATTGTTTTGGGTGTAGATGATGTGAAACATCGTAATAGTCGCATACTCCGGTTATCAAGTAACCTTTATCTGGAGTTCTTAATAATGCTCTTGAATCTTCGCTGATTAAATTCGGATCTGTACTATTATAACATTTCTTCCATAATAAAATACCTTCCGCATCAATTTTAGCCAGGCAAATCCGGTCTGTCTGAGGAGGAGTAATGCCTGTATATCTGAGTATTACAGCACATCCCCCGTCATTTGTAGCAACGATCGAATGGGCATAATCGAAATGCCCGGGGGTGCTGAAGTCAAGGCACCATTCTTTTTCTCCGCAAG
>JALNZD010000054.1 GCA_023229505.1 Bacteroidales bacterium
ATACAAACTAAATTAAGTTATTGACAATCAATTGTTTATAACTATTAAAGACAAACATGTTTAAAATATTGTAAATTCGTCTCCCCGACTTTTCGGAGGGGACTCAACTTTGAACTTTGAACTTTGAACTAATGAATATGCTTGATCCTAAAATACTTAGCAGAGCCCAGGATTGGCTTACAGGAGATTTTGATGAAGAAACTAACAGACAGGTCAATGATCTTATAATAAATAATCCCCAGGAAATCGTTGATGCTTTTTACCAGGATCTGGAATTTGGAACCGGCGGGTTGCGCGGCATCATGGGGGTCGGGACAAACCGGATGAATAAGTATACTGTCGGTATGGCCACCCAGGGACTTGCGAATTACCTGAAAAAGATATTCCCCGGTCAGAAGCAGATTAAGGTGGCTATTGCTTATGACTGCAGGAACAACAGTCCTTATTTTGCGCAGATCACAGCAGATGTTTTCTCTGCCAACGGTATTTTCGTTTACCTTTTTAAAGCCCTGAGACCCACGCCGGAGTTGTCGTTTGCGATCCGCCACCTGGGCTGCCAGAGCGGGATAGTCATCACCGCCTCCCATAATCCAAAGGAATATAACGGTTATAAGGCTTATTGGGAAGATGGAAGCCAGCTGATCCCCCCGCATGATAAAAATGTTATCGCCGAAGTGCAAAAGATCAAATCACCCAATGAGGTGAAATTTGATGGAAACAAAGATTTAATTGAGATGATCGGCGAAGACTTTGACCGGGTTTACCTTGACCGGGTACTTCAATTGAGCTTGTCGCAGGAAGAAATCAAAAAGCATTCAGGCCTGAAGATCGTTTACACATCCATCCATGGGACAGGCGGGCAACTTGTCCCGGCCTGCCTCGAGAAATTCGGTTTCAGGAATGTTTATGTAGTTGCTGAGCAAAACCTCCCCGACGGGAATTTCCCTACAGTCAAATCACCTAATCCGGAAGAACCCGCAGCTTTGGAGTTGGCGATCAATCAAGCCGAAAAGATTGGCGCCGACCTCGTCATGGCCACTGATCCCGATGCAGATCGAATCGGGATTGCAGTCCGTGATCTTAACAAAAACTTTATCCTGCTAAACGGCAACCAGACGGCAGCTTTGCTGACCTATTATCTCCTGACAAAATGGGATGAAAAAAAGAAACTGACAGGCAAAGAGTATATTGTAAAAACAATTGTTACTTCGGAGATACTCAAAGATATAGCTGACCGGTTCAAAGTAGAATGCTATGATGTGCTTACCGGTTTCAAGTGGATTGCAGAAATCATCCGGCGTAATGAAGGAAAGAAGATATTCATCGGCGGTGGAGAAGAGAGCTATGGCTACATGACAGGTGACTTTGTCCGCGACAAGGATGCTATAAGCTCCTGTGCGCTGGTTGCAGAAACAGCCGCCTGGGCTGCTTCTAAAGGGAAAACCCTCTACGAGTTGTTGCTCGATATTTATGTCGAATTTGGCCTTTACAAGGAAAAACTGATCTCAGTCGTGAGAAAAGGCCAATCCGGCAGTAAGGAAATCAAAAAGATGATGGACGATTTCCGCAGCACCCCTCCTTCCCGGATCAACGGATCCAGTATGGTGATGATCAAAGACTACCAGTTGTCGGTATCCAAAGATATGCTTGCCGGAACCACTATACCAATCAGCTTACCCAAATCTAACGTCCTGCAGTTCTTCCTTGAAGATGGGAGCAAGATCAGTGTCCGGCCAAGCGGTACAGAGCCAAAGATCAAGTTCTACTTCAGCGTCCGGGAAAGGTTACTGACGAGATCTGATTTTGAAAAAGCGGATGAGAATCTGGAAGTCAGGGTGAAAGCGATCATTGAGGATATGAATTTGTGATTCAATCCCGTATTAATTCGCCATTGCTGCATTAATAGGCACCCTGTCAAGATATTGTATAACCCTGTCTATTTTATCATTCGCATCAAAGTGCATATCCGTATGTATCCACTGGACCATTCTTTTGCCTGTTGTGTATGTGGCATCTACCTGGTACCAGCATAATAACCAGACTCCGGGTTGCTCAACACTTTGTGGCTGATTAACTTTTATCGGCAGAAATATTGCATTACTGAAAGAGATGGTATCAATGGATTCAGTTCTTCTCATTTTCCAGAAAGCAGTAATCGCAGGCTTACCAGCAAGGCTGTCACCGTTATTCCATTGATAGACTGCATTATCAGCATAACTGGTCATCCATCCATCAATATCACCAAGTGTTAATGCGTCAAGACCCTTTTTGCCTATTTCAACATATTTTGGGTCTGCAAACTCTGCGGGTTGTGGTTTTATCTCTGCAAGAGCGGCTTCGGTTTTTCTCTCTGCAGATTTTTCATTTGTGCAAGCAACAAATAAAGAGCAGCTTAAAGCCAGTAATAATAATTTTTTCATAATGGAAATTTTTAGAGGATTAAAAAAGACGTGAGTAAATTAATGAATTAAAATAGTTTACAAGTTAAGATTGGCGATGTAAAGATAAAACGCAAAATATTAATTTGCAGAAATTTATGAAATATTTAACAATTTTTCATATTTCCTTTTTTGAACAATTTTTTACTAAAAATAATGAAAATCCTTCAATAACTGGCTGATCAACCCAATAATAATATTTTGTGAACTGATAAAAATAAAACCCTGCCTATTACAGCAGGGCTTAAAAATTTAGAAGAATTTAAATTTTAATTGATTGGAATTTAACCACTTACTTTATCACATTTAATTTCAATGCTTTCTCTAATTTGCCATTGATATTTAATTTGATGGTATATAGGCCTGAACTATAGGAAGAAGTCCTTCTAATAAGTTGATTTTGCTGACCTTCAATAAGTCCTTCTTCGATAATCCTTCCTAATGGATCACTAATTGAATATGATGCCTGGTTTGGAATTATTTCAAAATAATATTCCATAATGAAATAATCATTACATGGATTCGGATATACGCTGAAAATCTTTTCTTGATCCAAACCAGTAATATAATCCGGATTTTCTGCAGTATACCTTCTTAAAACAGGACCAGATGCCGGTAAAATATAAACTTCAGGATAGCTGGCAGAATCAATGTGTTGCAGGATATTTTGAGCTTACACAAATACGAGTTGTAAATTTATCTCAGGCTTAAGTCAATAAACTGTAAACATTTTTCAAGGACGAGACAAACTTAACTTCGCCAAATCGCCAAATTGCTAAACCGGCAAACCGTTAAATCGCCCAATCGGTAAATTATTCTCACATCAGGCCGGAGGGTTACGTTCAAAGCAATTTTATTGTACTGTTTTGGTTGCTGAGTTGTACTTGTTTATCCAATGAATTATATCCGGCGACAAGGTATAATTTCCAACAACAATATTATCTTTGACAACAATACAAGTTGGATACCCATACCCAAAATAATAATCAACCATTTTAGCCATGAAATCATATTTTACATTATCCGCGTTTAATGTTGGAAACAATAGTCCTTTATCAGCTGGATTGCAGATAATCAATGTAAAATCTTCAGCATCTGTTAACTTATCGATGAAAATGGAATATGTTAATTGCTCACATCCTGCACATCCGGTACAAGGAATAATGATAAACATCTTTTCCTCGATATAATCCTTGTCATTAAAAGTTTCTCCCAAGTATTGAAGGAAGGAATTCTGTTTGTCCACACCATCTTCACTATCGTAATGGTTTGCACAGCTAATACTGCATAATAACATTAATATCAAAGGAAATTTTATTTGTTTAAGCATGACTGAAACTTAAAGATTTGATATTCATTAGAGTTATTCTTGCTTATTGATTTCAACATAAGTCCTTGATTTGTAATAACAATTCGTTTCCAGAATTTTTCTTCAGGCATCAAAACTTCTTTTACCTTTTTCAGGTTTTCATCCAAAATAATGATAGACCATTTTCTTTTGTTTTTATCATTGATCTTTCCATGATCGTTAAATTTCTCCAATTTGTGTAATACTACCCTGTAATATATGTTGTGATATTCATCATATACTAAATCACTGTATTGTGCATTATAAGTATATGCATCAATAATGGCCGATAATTCGGTATACTTATCCTTTTCAATCGGTTCAATCTCATTAATATAATGGCTTTTACAATTAACGGTTTTTAATAATTCACCACTTTTATCATAGACATATATATTATGGCTTACCGGAAAAGAAAATACCAACTCATTTTTCTTATTGATTACTCTTGAATAATCCTGTTGGTGATTACCATAGAATATACCTTGCCTATATTCTAAAGGTAAGTCCCCAATTTGATTGGCAAAACCATTTGATAAATCCAATAACATCTCAATAGGTATATGTGATTCAATAACAGTTCCAGGTTTAAAGCGATAGGATGCTTGAAAATACAATTTATTCTTTATTAATACCATAGGGTGTGTATGCCTCGAGTCAATGTAAAAATAACCGTTTGTTTCTGTGTTGGCCAATTCATTGATATTCCACCTTTGGTATATTTCTCCATTTTTATTCATAAGCAGTATGTACATTACACTACTGTTTAATATGGAACAGATAAAGATTGAATCCGGATTATGATAGAGATGATCCCTATAAACCAGACCATCCAATTTATTTAAACTAATATCAAATTCTACCTTTTCTGATTTTAGATTAAATACAATTATCTTGTTATCCTTTTTAAAGGTCAGAAGCGTATCTGTTTCGTTTTGATCAAAGTGATATGAATAAAAATTTAGGTTTGCCAATACCTCGTAATTTAACTCCAATGAATTGATCAATATGAAGTTATTTTCAAAGTCAATGCATTTATTATTACATCCATAGATAAGAATCAGCAATGTAAAAGCCAGCGTTCTTTTCATTTTTTTATCTAACAAAAATAAATGCCATATTATCAGACAGTTAATAACATGGCATTTATCTATTATTAACTACAACTCACCATAATTTGGCGGGTCACCAGTTTCAACAACATAGATTTGATAAATATAAAGCTCTTGTTGACTTATTGAGTTGAAAACAGGATGCTTTTTAACTGATGTTATTCCATTTTGTAAGTCAGTTAATATAGCTTGTCTAGCAGGATCTTTAAGTTCAGGCATTAATATACCAACTTCTTCGCTGTATTCGCTGAAAAATTCCTCTGTATTTCCAACATTTATATATTCGTCTAAAATACTTGCTGCTCTATTATAATCATCAATATTGGTAATGCCATAGATTATAACATCCATTAAACAGTCCCATCCCATATAATAGCATCTCGCATTTGGACAAGGATAGGGTGAGGAAGGATCTGGGGCTCCACATTCAAAAAATCTAATTGGAGGTAATGGTTGTTGTTTTAGAGAAATAACTTGGGAAGTTTGATTATCATCTGTATTTATGACTTCCTTTTCACAAGAAATCACAATAATTAAGATGAGTATCAAAGATAATATAGATACTATTTTTTTCATTATATTTTATATTTAAATTAGTTTATTATATCCTCTATTGTAATGATTTTGCGACTTTCTATTATTGTATCTTTTATAAAAAGATGAATTTTAGCACATAATATATTACATAAATTCAGGTTTAAAAATCACTATTTATAATGAATGATGAAATAATTAAGAGTCACCCCAAGATAACCTGATTTATTTGGAGTGACACAAACTGTCGAACTTGTTCTTCCCTAATTTGAATAAATATTTATTTGAACGAAATGCAAAATAATTATACATCCGTACAGAAATTTTATTTATCTCGAAAACTCTAATATCTGTTATAAGGTTTGCAGTTATTGAAAATTTGCAGGATTGATTTATGAAGCTATTTGATAAACTATCAAATGGAAACATGAATAATTGGAAAATTACTATATACACTTTTCCGAGGAACAATAGTATAGTTTTCATTTTTCAATATAATAAAGACATTGGCTAAGTCTTCACAAAGATATTTTAAAATAATATGTATTACAAATATTTTTTATCTAAGTACATGACAAAAATTTACAACACTCTTTAAATTTATCTATATTGTTAGAAAACAGCACATTTGCTAAGAATATTAAGCCGTACTTGAATAAACTTTTAGCTTTTCTACCATGCTTTTTGATTTTTATGGGACAAATAGAGTCTAAGAATATCCCGGCTTTATAAGCCCAAACAAAAGCAATCAGCACCAAGGAAAAGAGCTTATTAATTCGTTCAATATCGGTCAAATGCGTGTCCTCAATATTAAAACCGCTTGTTTTCAGCGCTCTAAATGCAGATTCAATCTGCCATCGTTCTTTGTATAATGACTCAGCTTCATCAGGTTTGTTAAAGGAAATGATGGTTTGAAGGTCCGGAACCCCTTTTCTGTTTTTGACTTTCGAAGCCGATAAATAGCAAAGCTGACCATTGACATATACGATTCCACGACGGAATTCAAATTGATTGACTTGAAGATGGTCAAATAGCCATGAAACCTTAACACGATGCCCGTTTTTTGGAATGACAACCCAGAAATTCTCACGAATCCTAATGTGGTATCGGATCCGTTTGTGATTTAGGTAAGCTAACCAATGATCCCCTACAAACTCTCTGTCAGCCAGCAGACAATCAATGGTGTCAACCCCGAACAGTTCAATGTAGCGTTGGATGAGTTCGATCCGTTCCCCTGTAGAGGAGTTACCAAACTTTGGCATCATCTTAAACAGAACAGGAAATGCCACACCTTGGTAAACAATGGCAAGAACCAGGACGTTAATGTTTGTTGTTCCAAACTTCCAATTGGTCCTATCCAATGCCAGCCGAAACGGTGGCTTATGGGGCAACAAGGCGAACACAAAGCGAGCTATAAGGCTGGTATCCAGCAGATAATCGGACATAAAGCGTTGGACTCTTCGTAAAGAAGAATCAACCCTCACATCAGTATCGAAACTGGCAGCCAGTTTTTCAAAGCAAACAGTTTGAACCTTGCATAAAGCGCAGATAAATAAGCCAAAGAACTTTATTCGGGCTAAATTCATTTTATCCCCGAAAACTTGCGATAAGGTTTTGAATAAAATGCTATTTTTACTCTCAACCCTGGTGTTCATGTATCTTGGAGTCATACTTGCTGGTATTTCATCTAAGATACTGAATATCAGGATATTATATCATCTTGTTCGCATTAGTTATCACCAAGTTATTAACATACATTATTGATAATCAGGCTATTATTAATTTTTGTCATGTACTAAGCACCAAAATACTAAATATAAGTTACCCAAACTATCTAATGTGCTATTTGATATTATTTAATGGAATGAAATGAATATTATTCAATCAATTATTATTGCCTTTATAGAAGGATTGACAGAATTCCTTCCGGTATCTTCTACAGGACACATGATTTTAGCTTCAAGCCTCATGAAAATACATGATGATGCATTTGTTAAAACCTTTGAAATTTCCATACAGCTTGGAGCAATAATGGCTATAGTAATGCTATATGCTAATCGATTTTGGCAAGGAATTTCTATTTACTTAAAGCTCGGTATAGCTTTTATTCCAACTGCGATTATTGGTTTTTTAGCTTATAACTTCATCAAAGCCTATTTGTTCAATCCGACAATTGTTGCTGTTTCGCTGATAATTGGTGGAATAGTTCTTATTTTGATTGATAAAAAAGTAGTCGCCCAAAAAAGTAAGACTGATGTGCTTGAAAACATTACCTATAAAAATGCTTTCTTCATAGGTCTTATTCAATGTTTTTCCATGATACCCGGCGTGTCAAGAGCGGCTGCAACGATCATTGGCGGTGTTTTTAACGGACTTGACAAGAAACAGGCCACTGAATTTTCCTTTTTACTTGCTGTTCCGACTATGTTTGCCGCAACAGGATACGATTTGTTAAAAACTCCTGTTGTATTTACAAATCATGAAATACTATTATTAACCATCGGATTTATAGTTGCCTTATTTACAGCCTGGATAGCGGTTAAGGTTTTTATAAAAATTGTTGAGAATTACGGTTTCAAGTATTTTGGCTATTACAGGATTATCATTGGGATAATCTTTCTGATCATATTAGCATAGCAGCGCCTGATTAGTTCAAAGTTCAAAGGGCAAAGTTCAAAGTTGCATGTTTCAGCTTAGAATACCTCAAGTATTTTTTCCTTCTTCCCCCTGAATTCATAAGTATCGCCGGCCCTTTTGCCGTCTATGGCGGTATAAAAAGGCACCATCGCTGAAATGACAAAATATTCTTCGCCTTCAACATTTACCTTGCCAATGCCGGTAGCAATAAACAAGTGCTGGGATTCGGTAATCACAACAGCGCCAAAGCGGATCTGATTGTATGTGCGCTTCATATCCACCCTTCGCAGGATATCAATCTGTTCGTTGATCTTCAGTACCTGTTGGGCAAACATATCCCTTTTGCTCATCATCTGGTTACGGTACGAATCGTATAAATCCTTAGGAAGGCCATATTCCTCCGCACTATCAGCCACTTCCTCCATCACCACTTTCAGGTTCTGCGTCACCTTGGTCTGCTGTTCAAAACATGCATCCAGGATCTTTTGTTTCAATTTCAAACGATCCATATCAATTAATTCTTAATTTTAAAAAACAAAAATCTTAACGTGCTGCTTCACGAAAAGATTATCGGGAAAAATTATATGTTTAAAATCTTTTACGAAGATACAACAAATTATTCAAAATGATACCTGAATCAAAACCATTTCTTGAACCGGAAAATTCAATCAATGTCTTGGAATTTCTTCGCGTTGCCCATGAATATTGCCTTTTTACGGAAAAGGTTGCAGAAAAAAATAAAGCGGAGATCTGTGATTTCTTCCTGAAAATTGGTCCCCTGCTATATTTAAAGGGAAAACTACTGCCTGAAATTAACCCGGAATACCCTGAAACCAGCGAGCGTTTTGTGACTGAAGAAGAATGGCAGGATATTTTTAATGTCCACCGGGCTGCTTTTAAAGAAGATGATGAATACTACCACGTTAATTACGAGGAATTTAATGAATATGAGGCAGTTAAAGCCAGTCTTTCTGAAAATTTCACCGATATTTTCCAGGACCTGAAAGATTTCATCCTGCTTTACCAGAAAAACTCTCAGGCTGCCAGGCAGAATGCAGTACACGATTGCAAAGCGCTTTTCGAATCCCGCTGGGGACATAAGATACTCTCCAACATGCGATATATCCATTTTCTGCAGAATAAGAGCCTCCTTGTTAATGGCGAGACTGATTTGTTCTGAATGAAGTTGGCAGTTGGACAGTTGGACAGTTGGCAATATTATTCTTTTTTGTAGCACTTCGGGGCTTGAAATTAGTTTGTCTATTCACGGCCGTCAACTGCCACTTGTCCAACTGTCCAACTGTCCAACTGCCAACTTCTTTCTTCTATTTAGACAACATTTAGAATAGTAATCCACAAAACCCACGCTGATTTTAAATACATTTGCCTTCTTATCTGGATTTAATCTAAATAATGAGAAGCCTAAGGGAGCTTAATAATGGCGATAAAGGGATCATCACCAGGATCAGGGGACGGGGGGAATTCCGTAAACGGATCATCGAGATGGGGTTCGTCAAGGGCAAATGGGTGACTGTTATCAAGGCCGCTCCGTTGCAGGACCCGGTGGAATATCGTATCCTCGATTCGAACGTTTCACTCAGGCTCGAAGAAGCAGGTTTCATCGATGTCATAACGGCGGAAGAAGCCAGCCACCTGATTGACAACCGGCATTTCGACGGCGTCACAGAAACAGAACAGCTTAAGTCACCTGCGCGGGGAAAAAACCGCATGATCGAGGTTGCGCTGGTCGGAAATCCAAACTCGGGCAAAACCAGCCTGTTCAATTACGCCTCGCATTCACGCGAACATGTCGGCAATTACGCGGGCGTTACGGTTGATTCCAAGACCGCTAAAGTCAAGATTAAAGGTTATGCCATCCGGGTTACTGATTTACCAGGTACTTATTCCCTTTCCTATTACAGCCCGGAAGAGCTTTTCGTCAGGCAGCATCTTTCAAAGTCGGCACCAGACGTTGTTATTAATGTTGTGGATGCATCAAACCTGGAGCGAAACCTTTACCTGACCACCCAACTGATCGATATGGGAGTCAGGGTTGTGGTGGCGCTTAATATGTACGACGAAATGAAGCTTAAAGGCGATGCCTTTGATTATAAAACCCTGGGCCAGATGACCGGTATTCCTATCATCCCCACCATTGCATCCAAAGGGAAAGGAGTACGGAATTTATTTGAAAAGATCATAGAAATATATGAAGATTTAGAGCCTGATGCCAGGCAGGTCCATATCAATTATGGTTTTGAACTGGAACAATCCATCGAAAGGGTCATAAATAAAATCCAAGCTATGGGTCAACCGGCCGGTTCGATTTCGTACCGCTATCTTGCCATCAAACTGTTGGAGAAAGACAAGCAGACTCACATTTTTTTTGATGGGCTGAAGAATTACGATGAAATCAAAGAAACAGCAGAAAAAGAAATTTCCAGGCTTGAAAATTTTTACAGAGAAGACACGGAAAGCCTTATCGCGGGCGCAAGGTACGGATTCATAGAAGGCGCTCTTAAGGAAACTTATAAGCCTGCTGATTCTTCAAAAAAAACCAATACTCAACGGATCGACCAGTATTTTACCGGGAAATACCTTGGCTACCCTATCTTCATAATCATGATGTGGCTGATGTTCCAGGCCACGTTCGTTTTCGGAGACTACCCGGTTATGCTGATTGAAAAACTGGTTGAATTGACAGGCAACTTATTTAATAAAATAATCCCGGAAGGCATCGTTAACGACATGATGATCGATGGCATTATTGGCGGTGTTGGAGGCGTGATCGTATTCCTGCCCAATATTCTCATCCTCTTCCTCTTCATATCCTTAATGGAAGATACCGGTTACATGGCCCGGGTTGCCTTCATCGTCGATAAGCTCATGCATAAGATAGGTCTGCACGGCAAATCGTTTATACCGCTGCTTATGGGATTCGGGTGCAATGTCCCTGCAATCATGGCAACACGTACCATAGAAAACAAGAACGACCGACTGGTGACCATGCTGATTATCCCGTTCATGTCTTGCAGTGCAAGATACCCTGTTTATGTCTTGCTTATCAGCGCTTTTTTTGTCAGTTATAAGGGCACTGTCCTTTTCCTCCTTTACCTGATTGGTATCGCATTGGCTGCATTAGTGGCATTTCTGCTGAAGAAATCTTTGTTTAAAGCCAGGGAAATCCCTTTTGTGATGGAACTACCTCCTTATCGAATGCCCACCTTGAAGGCCATTCTCAGGCATACCTGGTTCAAAGGCGCCCAATACCTGAGAAAGATGGGCACCATTATACTTTTAGCTTCCATTATCATTTGGGCGCTTGGCTATTTCCCGAGGAATAATGTCAGGAACGATTATTACCAGGGCATGATCAGCCTGGCTGAAAATGATGACCAGGTCAAAATAATAAAAGCTGCCATGAGAGAGGAACAACAGGAACAGTCGTTTATCGGAAGGATCGGCAGGCTAATCGAACCAATTATCCGGCCTTTGGGTTTTGACTGGCGCATGGGCGTGAGCCTGGTTGCAGGTTCCGCAGCAAAAGAGGTAGTCGTAAGCACCATGGGCGTTCTTTACCAGACCGGTGATGACGAAGGGATTACGGGACTGATCGGCAAGTTGCAGACACAGGTTCATTCTTCAGGTCCCCTCATGGGCAAGCCCGTGTATACACCCCTTGTAGCCTTCGCTTTCATGATCTTTATCCTGATCTATTTCCCTTGTATCGCTGTAATTGCAGCAATAAGAAAAGAATCCGGCAGATGGAAATGGCCGGCTTTCCTGGCTGTTTACACGACAGCCCTTGCATGGATAGCAGCGTTTGCGGTTTATCAGATCGGCAGCCTTATTTAGTTTTGCAGACTGTCCAGACGATTCAGTCCAAGTATCGAACGATCATAGTTCGGGATAAGTTCGAGGGCTTTTTGATAATCTTTCCTCGCATTTACATAATCACCCAGCAATTCATAATTGTAACCCCTGTTGAAGTAAGCATCGGTGTATTTGGGATCCAGGGAAATCGCCCGCGTAAAACATTTGACTGCTTCTTCAAAATCATTGAGATAGACCAGGTTAATGTACCCAAGGTTATAATGTGCCTCCTTGAAATCCGGAGAAACTGTCAGCAGTTTTTCATAGGTCTCAATGGCCTTGGGAATATTCTCCTGTTCCTGGTAAGCCAGACCAAGCAGATAATAAGCTTCTCCCCTGCCAGGTTCAATACGGGTAGCAGCTTGCAAATAACCGGCAGCAAGTGAATTTTTCTGGGCTGAGTAGAGCGCACCTAACTCTAAGTATGCTTCATAGTAGTTTTGGTCCTGATCGGCTGCAGCCTGGAAGTTCTGGATAGCCAGGGACGAATCGCCCAGTTCCATGTATGCATAACCGCGGATAAAGTGCGCTTTGGGATTGATCTGGTCAAGGTCAAGTGCCCTCCTGGTATATTCAAAAGTATTAGCATAATCTTTAAGTATAAGATAAACTTCAGCCAGTTTCAATAATGCATTCTTATTTACCGGATCAAGTTCTTCCGCTTTCTTTAAAGCTTCCAGGCAGCCAGGTATGCGTCCCATTGACAGGTAGATTTCCGAAAGAGTCACGAAATAGTCCGACTTTTTCTCATCCAGTTGTATAGCCTTATTGATATCTGCCAGTGCTCTATTTATATCTTTCTGTTCAAGATAATAACGTGAACGAAAGTAATAATGCTCCGGGTTAAGAGAATCAGAATGAATTTTCTCATTCAGGGCCCCTAATTCCAATGGAAGGGTAGTAGAATTTTGTACAGTGGCCATTTTCTTTTCATTAACTGGCCGACATGAAGACAGTAAAAGGCTGAAAATAAGTAAAATCCAAACAAGGATTAAGTTCTTCATCCTCCGGTTTTTAAAAAGATGTTATAATAAAATAATCAGACCGGAAAAAGTTTTTCCCGGATTTTTGCTTCCAGTTCATCAGCTAATTCAGGGTTATCCACAAGGAGTTTTTTAACACCATCTCTTCCCTGGCCCAGTTTCGTTTCTCCATAGCTGAACCAGGACCCGCTTTTCTTAATAATGCCTAAATCGGCACCCAGATCAATGATTTCTCCGACACGCGAGATGCCCTGGCCATACATGATATCGAACTCCGCTTTTTTAAAAGGCGGGGCGACTTTATTCTTGACAACTTTTACCTTCACGCGGTTACCAGTACTTTCCTCGCCTTCCTTGATCTGGTTAATTTTTCGTATGTCGAGGCGCACAGAAGCATAGAATTTCAGGGCATGTCCACCGGTTGTCGTTTCCGGATTGCCGAACATCACTCCTATTTTTTCCCTTAACTGGTTGATAAAAATGCAGCAGGAGCCTGTCTTACCGATATTGGCAGTAAGTTTCCGAAGCGCCTGCGACATCAGCCTGGCTTGCAAACCCATTTTAGAGTCGCCCATTTCACCTTCGATCTCACTTTTGGGTGTGAGGGCTGCCACCGAGTCGATCACAATGATATCAATGGCACCCGACCTGATCAGGTTATCCACGATCTCAAGAGCCTGTTCCCCGTTATCCGGCTGGGATATCAGCAGGTTGTCGATGTCGATGCCCAGCTTTTGTGCGTAAAAACGGTCGAAAGCATGCTCCGCATCGATAAATGCTGCTATTCCGCCCAACTTCTGTGCCTCGGCAATAGCATGGAGTGCGAGTGTGGTTTTACCGCTGGATTCCGGGCCATATATCTCAGTAACCCTTCCCCTGGGAAGCCCGCCAACTCCTAATGCTGCGTCCAGCCCAATGGATCCTGTCGGAATAAAAGGGATATTTTCTGCCGGGGTATCCCCGAGTTTCATAATGGTCCCCTTACCATACTGCTTCTCGATATTGCCCAGGGTCATCTCCAGGGCTTTCATCTTCTCTTGCCTGATCTGGTCAATATTATTCTCTCCACCCATAATAAAAGATTTAAAAGTTATTATTTAATCAACCTCTGCCAGAATTTGGTCAGAATGGTTCTTTGTTTGCACTTTATCAAAGATCTTAAATATATCACCAACTTTCAGTTTCATATTTTTAAATATTAAAGCTTAGGGGTACACAAAAATATTCATTTTAAGCATCGCGGGCATCCTATTATCCTTATAAATTATCATTGATTACCAACATACATGGAAGCGTTTCAGATAATTTTTTTCTTTTCCTGCATCTCATAATACTTGCAAAACTGACTGATTCCGCAGACCTCGCACTTTGGCCGCCTGGCCTGGCAGACATATCTCCCGTGCAGGATCAGCCAATGGTGTGCCAAAGAAATCTTATCCTCCGGTATGTATCGTACTAACTGTAATTCCGTCTGTAGCGGGTTCTTAGCCCGGTATGTGAGGCCAATTCTTGCCGCAACCCTGAATACATGGGTATCTACTGCAAGTTTCGGCTGGTTAAATGCCACTGATGCCATCACGTGAGCAGTTTTTCTTCCTACACCCGGTAATTTCTGAAGATGCTCCACATCCGATGGCACCGTTCCGTTATAGTCTTCTACGATCATCCTGGCCATCCCGGCAAGATGCCTGGTTTTATTATTCGGATAGGAACAACTTTTTATCAACTCAAAAACCTCCTCTTCTTTGGCGACTGCCAGCATATCCACGGATGGAAAGCGCTTAAAGAACACCGGAGTAATGATGTTGACCCGTTTATCCGTGCATTGAGCCGATAATATAACTGAAACCAGCAATTCATAAGGGGAAGAATATACCAGTTCAGTTTCCGCGACTGGTTGATTCAATGTAAAATACTCCAGGATTTTTTTATATCGCTCAGCTTTCTTCAAAGTTTTCTATAGGTTAATCGGGATTTTGCAAAAATATACCCGTTCTGTTGAAAAAAAAATGAGGTTGCCTCAAAATCTCTTTTAAGACAACCCCGCATGTAATTAATTTCCTTTAATTAGCCAGTTGATAGATTGTACCGGCTATCCTGGTCTTCAGTATGTTCAACGCGCTGGAATACCTGATCAGGTTCTGAAGGGTTAAGTAACTGGGGCCTTTGTCCCCTTGCTTTTTCCCTGGCGCTCTTTTTTCTATTTGGTTGATTTCCTGAAGATAATGTTGTAAGTCATAAAGAGTAATGGTTTTTTCCATAGGCTACGCGAATATTTTACAGTTCGTATGCGTAACTAACGGTAAAAAACCAGTTAATATTTTAACACCTGATAAATATTTTGAATAAATCAGGCCGAAAGGGTCAGGTTTTTCTCTTTGATGATTTTCCTCAGGTTGATAAGCGCATAGCGCATCCTGCCAAGGGCTGTGTTGATGCTGACTTCTGTAGCATCAGCAATCTCTTTAAAACTCATATTCGAATAATGGCGCATGATCAGGACCTCTTTTTGTTCATCGGGAAGCAGTTCGATCAGTGCCCGCACATCTTCATGGATCTGGTCGGTGATAATCTGTTCTTCGACCGAAGGGTCCGTGATCCTGACCATGTCGAAAATGTCATATTCATCATTGGAGTTGCTGATGACGGGGATTCTTTTTGCACGGCGAAAATAATCAATGATAAGGTTGTGTGCTATCCGCATCACCCATTGGATGAATTTTCCTTCTTCTTTGTAAGAACCGGAACGAATGGTATTGATCACTTTGATAAAAGTATCCTGAAAAATGTCGTCAGCAAGTTGATCGTCTTTCACGACCATCATAATGTAAGAATAAACTTTGCGTTTGTGACGATAGATTAGTTTTTCCAGGCTCTTCTCATTACCGTTTAAATATTTACCAATTAGCTCTTTATCGCTAATTATGGCAGCTTTCATTGTGCCTCCTTTTTTAAGGTGAATAATGATAAAAAAGGGTAAATATTTATTCGATAATGTTCCTCCTCTTCTTTAGATATGAGACAAAAGTAAGAATTTTCTTTCGGTTTTCGTTGACGAAAGAAATGCAAATATAGGAATTAAAAAGAAAAATGCAAGTGAATATTCATAATTTTGCACTTTTCCTAAAAATCAGTTATATATTTTTTGCATGCCGGGCATTGATTTCAGCCAATTTGACACTAAAAAATTTATTCTTGTAAAAGGAGCTTCGGTCAACAACCTGAAGAACATTGATGTGGCTATTCCCCGTAACCGCCTGGTAGTGATTACGGGATTATCCGGATCGGGCAAGTCGTCCCTGGCATTTGACACCCTTTACGCCGATGGGCAGCGGCGTTACGTTGAGAGCCTGAGTGCTTATGCCCGTCAATTCATGGGCAGGATGAGCAAGCCAAAAGTAGAGTATATCAAAGGGATTTCTCCGGCAATCGCGATCGAACAAAAAGTGAACACCCGCAACCCTCGGTCCACTGTCGCCACATCCACCGAGATTTACGATTACATCAAGCTGCTTTATGCAAGAACAGGCAAGACATATTCGCCTGAATCAAACCAGCTCGTTAAACGGCATACGGTCACTGATGTCACTGACTTTATCCTCTCCCAATCAGAAGGCGCCCGCATCACGATTTCATGCCCACTGATCAGGAAGGCAGGCAGGAATCTGACCACAGAGCTTTCTTTATTGCTGCAGCAAGGCTTTAGCCGGTTGATCTCAGGGAAAGATTTTTTCAGGATCGATGATGCGATAGAATCAGGTCAGGTCCCGGATGATAAAAGCCTTAAGATCCTGATCGACCGTTTTGTGATTAACGCGCAGGATGAGGATCTGCCCGGCCGCATATCCGATTCTGTTCAAACCGCATTTTACGAAGGGAATGGAAGCTGTCATCTTGAGATCGATACTGAGGGAAAGATTACCACAAAAAAATTCTCGAACCGTTTTGAACTCGACGGGATTACATTCGAAGAACCTTCTGTCAACCTCTTCAGTTTCAATAATCCTTATGGTGCCTGCAAGAGATGTGAGGGTTTCGGGAGCATTATCGGCATTGATGAAGACCTTGTGGTACCGGATAAGGCGTTGTCGATCTTTGAGGAAGCCATTGCCTGCTGGAAAGGTGAAAAGATGGGGGAATGGAAAGAAGCGCTGGTGATGAACGCATATAAATTCGGTTTCCCGGTCCATAAGCCCTATTATGAGCTGACGGACGAACAACGGCGGTTGCTTTGGACCGGCAACAGTTATTTCAAAGGATTGAATGACTTTTTCCATTATGTGGAAGATCAAACTTATAAGATTCAATACCGGGTCATGCTGTCGCGGTACCGTGGAAAGACTATCTGTCCGGAATGCCATGGCACACGTCTCCGGAAAGACGCAAATTATGTCAAAGTGGGAGGAAAACCTGTAAGTGAAATACTGCTCATGCCGGTTACGGAAGCACTCGCCTTTTTTACCCATATCAGCCTGGATGAACATGAACAAAAGATCGCCCAGCGTTTATTAATAGAAATCGTTACAAGGCTGCAATTCCTTGAAGATGTCGGGCTGGGGTACCTGTCACTTAACCGGCAATCCTCCACCCTATCCGGGGGTGAATCGCAGCGGATCAACCTTGCGACATCGCTCGGCAGCAACCTGGTAGGCTCGATGTATATCCTGGATGAGCCAAGTATCGGGTTACACCCGCGTGACACGCATCGCCTGATCAATGTCCTGATGAACCTGCGTAACCTGGGCAATTCCGTGATCGTTGTCGAACATGATGAAGAGATCATCCGATCGTCGGATTATATTATTGATATAGGCCCGCTGGCAGGAAATCAGGGCGGTGAAGTGGTATTTGCAGGGACTTTTGAGGAAATGCTTGAGCAGAGAAACAGCCTGACCGCAAAATATATTTCAAAAGAGCTGAATATCCCTGTGCCTGCGAGGAGAAGGAGATGGAAAGAGTATATCGAAATCATCGGTGCAAGGGAAAATAACCTGAAAGGTATCGATGTAAAGTTTCCGCTCAATATACTCACGGTCATTACCGGTGTAAGCGGGTCAGGCAAATCATCTCTGGTCAGAAACATCCTTTATCCGGCTTTACGAAAGATCCATGGGGGAAATAATGAAAAGACAGGCAGGTTCGGCAGATTATCGGGTGATTATGACAGGATCTCCCTGACAGAATTTGTCGATCAGAACCCTATCGGGAGGTCTTCCCGTTCCAATCCAGCCACCTATCTTAAGGCTTTTGACGATATCCGCAATTTATTCGCTGATTTACAGCTATCGAAGGTAAGGGGCTACAAACCGGGCTACTTTTCCTTCAATATTCCTGGAGGACGTTGCGAAGAATGTGAAGGCGAAGGCATTGTGAAAATAGAGATGCAGTTCATGGCCGATTTGAGCCTTACCTGCGAATCGTGCGGTGGCAAAAGGTTCAAGGAAGAAGTCCTGGATGCTAAGTTCCAGGATAAAAGCATCGTCGACATCCTTGAAATGACCGTTGACCAGTCTATCGAATTTTTCTCACAGGCAACAACCCACCTTTCAACATGCCGGAGAATAGTCGAAAAGCTCAAGCCATTGAACGATGTTGGCCTTGGTTACCTTGAACTTGGCCAGTCGTCGAGCACTCTGAGCGGCGGAGAAGCACAACGCATCAAATTAGCTTACTTCCTGACCAAAGGCGGATCGCAGTCCCCTACCCTGTTTATTTTCGATGAGCCGACAACCGGCCTGCATTTTCATGATATCAGGAAACTGATGGATGCTTTTGATGCGCTTATTGAAAAAGGACACACCATCATTGTGATCGAGCACAACCAGGAAGTAATCAAATGTGCCGACTGGCTGATCGATTTAGGCCCGGAAGGCGGGGAATCCGGCGGTTATGTAGTTTTTGAAGGGGTTCCTGAAGACTTGGTGAAAGTGGAGAATTCCTACACCGGGAAATACCTGAAAGAAAAACTCTCCTGATTTTATAAAAGCCTTTGCCTGACTACTTCAAAAAGCAATACTCCGGCAGCAACAGAAACATTGAGAGAAGATATTTCACCCTGCATCGGGATCTTTACTATCTGGTCGCAGCTTCTTAACAATTCCGGGGAGATACCTGTTTCTTCCGATCCCATGATGATGGCAAGGGGTTTGGAATAATCTTCATTGAAGCAGGTATTTTCGGCCCGTTCACTGGCAGCTATCAGCATGATACCGCTTTCTTTCAAAAATCTTGCTGCAGCCTTAAGAGATTTTTCCCGGCATACCGGTATCCTGAGCAAGGCGCCGGCAGAAGTCCTCACCGCTTCTTCATTGATCTGGGCACTTCCCTGCATGGGGATAATAATGGCATGGACCCCTGCACACTCAGCCGAACGGCAGATGGCGCCAAAATTCCGCACATCCGTTATCCCGTCGAGGATCAGGAACAACGGATTTTTGCCTTCTTCAAAAACCATCTGTACAAGGTTTTCCAGCGTCTGGTAGCTGATTTCAGACACCAGGGCTATCACACCCTGGTGATTCTTCCGGGTGATCCGGTCGAGCTTTTCCTGGGGTACAAACTGAAACGGGATATCGTGTGTTCTCACTAGTTGGAGCAATTCAGCGGAAAAAGTACCTTGCAGCCCTTTTTTAAATAAGATCCTGTCGATCTCCTTGCCACTTTTAATTGCTTCCGTAACGGGATGAAGGCCATAAATAAAATTTTCTTTTTCCATCGTTAAATCTCCGTTAGTCCCAATAATTAATTACAAAGATCAATAAAATCTTCAGTTTTGCGGGTTAATTTTTGTCGGTTTGAGATTGGGCGAATGATCGGGTGAAAGAACGATCAGGCGATCGGACGATATTCGAAATTTTGCTGGCAGATTCCCGCCTTTGGGGTAATGACGGGGTTGAGAATTTCTAGAAAGATTGCAGGGTATTATAATCCCGTAGGGACTTCATTTATCTAATCAGTGCCACAGTTCCCACTCTCTCTTGGTTTCCTTGTACTCCATCAATCGAGAAAATGATTTTGTACGCATAGACTCCACCCGGGCAAGGATTTCCATTCTTTTTCCCGTCCCAGCCGATGGAGATGTCATCCGAATTAAAAATCAACCCGCCCCAGCGGTCGTAGATCTGCATGTTGAATTTAGTGATATAATCGCCGGTGGCGAAAGCTTTGAAGGTATCGTTCAGTCCGTCTCCATCGGGTGTGAAAGCGTTGGGGAAGTAGATATGATAAGATGGGATTTCCTCGGTTTTGAGAAGGATATATATTGAATCTACACCCGTGCAGCCTGCCGGGGATTCGAGTTGCACTTTGTACATGCCTTCTGTTTCGATGATGATGCTTTCGGCGGTGTCGCCGGTATTCCATAAATAAGAAGCCAGTCCTGCTCCGGCTTCCAGGAGGTAGCCTGCTTGCACTGTTAAAGTATCTGTGCCGTGAAAAGCTGCAACCGGATTTTCGCTTACGACCAGGTTGATGGACTTTTGGTCGGTGCAGCCGACTTGATCAGTTGCCTGCAGGATATAATCGCCGGCCTGAGATTGATTAACATTGAAGAAGAAAGGATCGGAGGTAGTGATCGTTCCGTCGGGATAAGTCCACTGGAAAGTGAAGGGCGGTTGGTTGCCCGAAGCAATGCTCATGAAGCTAACCGCTTGGCCTTCACAGACCGTTTTCGATGCTGATAATATAACGGATGGAGGATCATAGATAGTTACTTCCCCTGTATGAAACTCGGCCGGGATGACTGAGCCTTGGATGTTCGTGAAATAGCTTTCCGTGGTTCCGGTGTACCAGGCCAGTTCGCCCTGCCCGGGATTCTTAGTCGTGAAAACCAGCTCTGCGACGGTTTCAGGCTGGGTGAATGTTACTGGTGATTGTGAATTCCAGGCCAGGTTGATCACACCTGCCGCCTGGTCAACCCAGCCAGTAAGACTGTCAACGAGTTGCAGATGGACATTGGTAAAGCCTTCGCATTGCAGGTTATCCGCGTTATAGCTTAATTTCAGATGAAAAGTTGCCACGGAATTGAAGTTATCGACATTTACAGGTACCATGGCAGTGTTACCCAGGCAATGCCCTCCTGGCCCGGTGATGGCGTGAAGGTAGGTGAGGATGATGTTCTGGATTTCGATAGTGAAGGTCGTATCGCAATCGTTTTCGTCTTTGACAACACAAATGTAGCTTCCGGCTTGAAGATTATTAAATGTCCCGTTGTTGGTTTGCCATGTGCTGCCGTTGTTGATAGAATAAAAGATTTGCGGAGTACTTCCGGTAGCTGTAATATCGATGGAACCGTTCTGCAGGAAGTCGGTTTCATCCGAGACAATGGCCTGCTGCACCTGCGGGCCGGGAATGTCCTGCAGGATGACCGGATTATCGATATAAAATCCATCGCAGCCATATTGATCTTTAACCCGTACCACGTAACTCGCAGCAGTTAGTGCTGTAAAAAGGCTGTCAGTTTGGTAGCTGTTCCCATTGTCGATGGAATATTCCAGGATTGAGCCGGGAGGCGAAAAGGCTATGATGATCAACTGCCCGTCTGGCCGAAAGCAATGCGGAGAGATGGTTTGAACCTGTGTCACCTGCAGGTTACCGGCATCGGTGATGGTGTAAGCAGAGGAGGAAGTCTCGCAGCCGTTGCCATCGGTGACCGTAAGGACATACTGCCCTGCCGGCAGGTTAAAGACATCAATACCTGTTCCGTAATCGTTGCCGGATAGGTCCTCCCAGAGATACTGCAGAGGATCGGCTCCCTGGATGGCCAGTCCGGTGACAGAGCCGGTGGCTCCTCCGCAGGAAGTAGGCGTTACAACCAGAGAAGATTCATCAATCAGTATAGGTGGGTAAAAGCCGACATGGATCGTATCGCTGCCAGTGCATCCGGTCTCGAAGAATGAAGCTCTGACCCAGTAGGTACCACTATCCGTAACAGTAATTTCTGGACTGCCGAACTGGCTGGTGCTCCACGAATAGAGATCGGCAATACAATTTGCATTCAGTGTAATCGATGTTCCCTCGCAAATAACAATATCTGGTCCTAAATCTGGTTTAGGGGTAGGATAAATCTCGATCTCCCGGGAAGTATGTTCGAACCTTCCGGTAGGATACCAGATATCGACTTCCACCTCATGGATGCCGGCGTTTTGAAAGGTATAAGTAGGTGAAAGCTCATTAGAATAATTTCCCGGTGCAAATTCATCAAAAAACCATTCTACGCTGTCGGGTGTAGGGACAAAATGCGGGATGAAATGAACGGCAGAGCCCTGGCAGTAGTCATCGGCTTCCCATTCAAACCGGTAGAGGTAGTCGAGGAGGAAGTTGGGCAAATCCCAGCTATGATGTCTTCCTCCCAGATAAACACTTAAGGTATCAAAATCACAGGCTGCGCCAAATTCCCAGGGTTTGTTGATCACACTGAGATATTTATCCCATGGATCTCCGCATGTATCAGCCAGACAGGAAGCATATATCCTTCCATCATTAGAAAGCTGAAGGCTCCGACCCGTATTTTCCCTTACCATGATTCCTGAATCATGAAATGCGGCTGAATCCCCGGCGAACTTCAAATCATATTGATACAACGCCCCTCCTGACCATGTGTCACCATTACCGTAAGAAATATAGAGGTATTTCGAATCCGGTGAAAATTCGCAATCTGTCATGTCATCATAATCACCAAAGTTATTTGGCAAAGCAATGTAATATATAAAATCGATCTTACCTGTTTCTGCGTTAAAGGAACACACCTCAAAATCATTTAATGGTCCAAGAACATGTGTCCAATAACAGGCAACCATATACTTTTTATCCGGAGAAACTTTAACAGGTCCACCTCCTTCATTAAATTCCCTGTAAATCCCCGGGGAACTATAAACCGGCACCAGGTTTACCCCGGCTGCATCTACCCCGAAACATGCATACCTGTCATCAGTGAACAGTCGGGTAATGACCCAATAACCGTCTCCTTCTGCATTTTTGAGCACAAGCAGTTGTTCAGCGGCATTGTTAGCTGCTTCCAGTTTTACATTTTTCACCGCGGTCACACCGCCTAATCCATCGTCAAGAGTCATATCCACCAAGGAATAGTACAAGCCATCAGGAAAGTCATGGGCGGATACAGTAAAGATATAATATTGCGTCTTTGAATTTGGTTTAGGAAATGCAATTGCCGCTTGAGCAGGACCTCCGTCATCTTCCGGAAATAAACCATCGCCATTTAGCATTACCTTATTATCACGATTCCAAATTGTTTTCCCATCGCAATAAAATAAAATATTTCCGAGCGTGTCACTCATTATAGCTCCATCATGAAGTGGATGTGCTTTCGTAGGATTTACAAAAATCGGGACAGGATCACCAGTAGTGAAGTTCAGGCCTGCCCAATCCCCAAATATCCAGTTATCGGCTTCCCGTTGGGCGAAGAGAGAGGCGGATGAAAGGAAGGAAAGGAGAATCAGGGATAATATGGTTTTACGAAGTTTCATACAGCCCTTTGAGCTAATTTGGTTTGAAATCGTGGTATAAAAGTAGGATATATTGAGGAGAAAAGCAATGGATTGGTTGATTGGGCTATTTTTGTATGGAATAATGGTGATCAGGTGTTTTTTTTCTTAATTTTGTATAATTCGCTTTTTTAATGGTAAAGAAAGACAAAATACAATACTGGATCGACCTTTCTGACTATGATCTTGAAACTGCCAATGCCATGTTAAAAAGTACACGGTATTTGTATGTCGGATTTATGTGTCATCAAACCATAGAAAAGGCATTAAAAGGGTATTTTGCTTCATTATATAATGATATTCCTCCCTTCACACATAATCTTGCCTTTCTGATCGTAAAAACAGGGCTGGACAATGAACTCACTGAAGATCAGAAAGCCTTAGTTGACGAGTTAGAACCACTGAATATTGAAGCAAGATATCCTGAATATAAAGAACGCCTGCTGAAACAATTGACAAAGGATAAATGCCTTGAATTGATCAATAAAACCACCGCACTACAACAATGGATCAAGAGGAAGTTATCGGAAAGGTAAAACGATTTGCCAAATTGGTTAAAGAGCAATTCGAAATCTCTAGAGTTGTTCTGTTTGGTTCCTATGCCAATGGGACTGCTCATGCATATAGCGACATTGATGTGGCCCTGGTTGTGAAAAAGATGGACAAAGGATTCTTCGAGGTTGAGCCTGTCCTCTGGAAGTTGCGCCGTCAGATTGATCCGCTTATTGAGCCTGTTCTGATTGAAGAAGAAAATGATCCGGCGGGATTTTTAGAAGAAATTACCAGGACCGGTATTGAAATCATCTGATTTACCTCACCAGCATCACCGTACCCACTTCCACATTTGCACCTTCGACTCCCGGGACTCCATCTAATCTGAAGGCAATACGGTAAACATAAACCCCGCCAGGGCAAAGCTTTCCGTCCTTTTTGCCATCCCAGCCATTCAGGATGTCAGTTGATTCAAAGATTTCTCCTCCCCATCTGTCAAAAATCAGCAATTTGAAATCCGAAA